>DEWO01000100.1:0-3211 GCA_002363695.1 Prevotella sp. UBA3208 | reverse complement strand
CAGCCTACCGAGGAGCGTCGTCGCGACCTGGTGAAGCAGTGCAACAAGATTGCCGAGAAGGCCAAGGTGGAGGTGCGCAATGTGCGTGCCGACGTCAAGGACAAACTGAAGAAGGCCATCAAGGACGGACTCTCCGAGGACAACGAGAAGGATGCCGAACTGGAGCTGCAGAAACTGCACGACAAGTACATCAAGAAACTTGACAACCTGATGGAGGCCAAGAACAAGGAAATCATGACAGTATAGTTGACAATTGAAAGGCTTAGTCATTAAGAATACCGGCAGTTGGTACACCGTTCTCATGGACGATGGGCTGACTGCCGATTGTAAGATAAAAGGGAACTTCCGCCTGCGTGGCATACGGAGCACCAACCCTATTGCTGTTGGTGACAGGGTGGAAGTCAAAGACGGATTTATTATTGAGATAGAGGACCGTCGCAACTACATCATCCGTAAAAGCATCAACCTCTCCAAGCAGAGCCACATTCTGGCAGCTAACGTCGACCAGGCACTGCTGGTCGTCACAGTCAGCAAGCCTGAGACGTCAACAACCTTTATCGACCGTTTCCTGGCTTCGGCAGAGGCTTATCGCGTACCCGTCATCCTCATCTTCAACAAGACGGACCTGCTCACAGACGACGAGCTGCACTATCAGCAGATGATGATTCAGCTCTACGAGACCATCGGCTACGAGTGCAGGGCAATCTCGGCTGAGCGAGGCGACGGTGTAGAAGAGTTGCGCCCACTGTTGGAGGGTAAGATTACCTTGCTCAGCGGCAACTCGGGTGTGGGCAAGTCGACACTCATCAACAGGCTTGTGCCCACAGCCAACCAGCGCGTAGCCGACATCAGCGATGCCCACCAGACAGGTATGCACACCACCACGTTCTCTGAGATGATTTCTTTGGAGAAAGGCTGGCTCATCGACACCCCAGGCATCAAGGGCTTTGGCACCTTTGACATAGAGCGCGAGGAGCTGACAAGCTATTTCAAGGAAATCTTCGAGTTCTCCAAGCAGTGCCGATTCTCCGACTGTACCCACACCCACGAGCCCGGCTGCGCTGTGCTCAAGGCTGTCGAAGACCACTACATTGCCCAGAGCCGATATCAATCTTATCTCTCCATGTTGGAAGATAAGGACGAGAACAAATATCGCGAAGCCTATTAAAGTACTATGTCTTGTCTGCTGTCATTTTTCAGTTCTACCGTAATATTATAGTTTTAAGTTGTTCATCCATTTCACGATATCTTGCAACACCTCTTCAGAGATGGTTTCCTCTATCTCACCATACTCTGCTGGCAGCCCCGTTTGGCAATGCTGGAAAAGATGATTTAAGTCGGGATACACTTTGAGGACGTTAGAAACATTCTTTGGTAACCACCGCCGCAAGGCGCTCAGGTTCTGCGAAGCTACGACTTGCCTGTCTTTGCCACCATTCAGGGCCATAATAGGACAAGAAATCCTTGCTATATCGGGCTGTGGGTCGTAGCCTATGAAGTAGTCGTACCAAGGTTTGTGCAAAGCAGCGACATTACTGCGAACAGCCTCCAATGTCAGGTTTTTGGCTGCATCTCCCAACAGGGCCTTGTTCTGCTCCAGCAAAAGACTATCGCCCTTGACGGCAGGACCAGCCAGGCTAATGATGAAATCTGCTTTTCCCTGGGCACCCAACATAAAGGCTATCACCCCGCCCTCACTATGTCCAAGTATACCCACCTTCTCAAAGCGTCCGCTTTTTCGCAGCCACTCTATGCCAGCCAAGGCATCATCGGCAAAGTCTTTCGTGGTGGCATTCTTTACCTCGCCTCCTTTTGAAAGACCTGTTCCCCGATCGTCGTAACGTAGGGTTGCAATACCTTGACGAGCCAGACGGTCGGCAATGACGGCAAAGGGCTTATGGCCAAACAGTTCCTCGTCACGGTTCTGCTGTCCGCTGCCTGTCACCATCAACAGCACAGTCGTTGTTCCCTTGGGTTGCGTCAAAGTTCCTGCCAAGGTTGCCCCAGCTTGCTCATTCACAAAGGTCACCTCTTCTGTTTGATACGGGTATGGTGGCTGTGGAGTTTGTGGTCGATGGCGCACCAAGGTGCCCTGCTTGAGAGTCAGTGGCAGCGCAGTCAACCCCTGAACAAACGTGCCACGCAACTCACCATCCACCAGTCGGGCACCATACAGAGCCACTAACTTAGGCATCTTGACGAGTATCGAGTCTGCCGAGATATAGGCAACCCGCCCTGCAATATCCTTGGCTCCCTGGTCTGGGCTGTCCAACCGGCAAGTGCTGTCGTTATCGACATGCAACACCAATGCCAGCTTCATCATGCCCGCATCCAGTTTTCCACTCCACGTTCCGCGAATGTTCTGGGCTGAGGCTTGCAGGGCGAATGCAGCCAAGGCGGGTATGAGTAATCGCTTGATGCTATCCATGATGACGCCTTCCTTTCTGTTCATGATTCTTCTGTGTTTTCAGAGTTCGATGTTTTTTTCTTCTTTGGCAGACGCTTGGCCTTGCGCAGCGCCTCGGTGATAATCCACTGCAACTGGCCGTTGGTGCTGCGGAACTCGTCCGCAGCCCAAGCCTCTATCGCATTCATGGTGTCAGCATCAACGCGCAGGATAAAACTCTTGGTGGTCTTTTCTGCCATTCTTTACCCTTTGACCTTTTTTCTTTTTAATGGTTCAGCGTACCGGTGTTCACCACGGGCTGAGCATTGTCATCTCCACAGAGCACGACGAGCAGGTTGGAGACCATAGCAGCCTTCTTGTCGTCGTCCAGTTCCACGACATTATCTTCAGAGAGTCTGTCCAAAGCCATCTTCACCATCGACACGGCACCCTCTACAATTTTCTCACGGGCCTGGATGATGGCATCGGCCTGCTGGCGACGCAGCATCACTGCAGCAATCTCCGGGGCATATGCCAAATAGTTGATACGAGCCTCAACGACCTCAATACCTGCTAATGCCAGACGCTCGTCAAGCTTCTGTTCCAACTGCTCGTTAATCTCGTCAGCACTCGAGCGGAGCGTGGGTTCGCCACTCTTGCCGTCCTCGTCGTCATAGGCATACTGGCCAGCCACTTGGCGCAGTGCAGCGTCGCTCTGTACACGGACAAACTTCTCCAGTGCATTCATGAGTCCCTTGGCATCGGCACCCACGGTGTTGGGAGCTGCAGCCATCGTCTGTGTGTCTACCTCGAACAGGGCCTTAT
>DEWO01000072.1 GCA_002363695.1 Prevotella sp. UBA3208 | reverse complement strand
GAGCCTTCGATTATGAAGGCTGCTGTGGCTGAGTACATGAAGACGGTGCAGGCCAATGTCCTGAAGGGCTTCCGTGTCCCTGTAGGCGAGCAGTTCATTACGGTTTATCCCAACTTGAACGCTTCCGTGAAGGACACTGAGGACAAGCAGGGCAACAAGACCGTTGCAACGGCCAAGATGCTGACTGCCAACAAGGGCAGAAGCCGTTTGGGTGCATCGGTAAGCATCAAGTTCAGCCAGGAGTTTGCAAGCCAAGTAAGCTGGCAGAAAGTTGACGAGCGCACAGGTGCAGAGATTCCCGAAGAGGACATTACCGACGGTGCCGATGACAACACTGGCGGCGGTTCGACCGACCCGACGCAGGGTGGCGGCGGCACGACCAATCCCGACCCGGACGGCGGCTCTAATTCGGACGAGTAAGATAAGAGAGAAACGCCCGCTGTGACAGCGCGCCAGTCTATTTTGTTTTAAGAAAGGGGAGGTGCCTGACGCTCGGCGTCGCGGCACCTCCCCTCGTTTTTTTAAATACTTGCCATTCTGCTGACGGAACAGCAGAATACGTGTCATGCGAGCCCTTTTGTGCGCCACTTGCCCGACCGCCAGCGGCGCATGAGGATGACACCCCGTATGTTTTCGTCGAGGGCAAAGCAAATCCACATTCCTATCAGCCCGTAGCCCAGTGGGATGCCGACCAGATAGCTGAGTCCGACGGCTATGGTCCAGTTGAAGATGACGGCTATCAGCAGCGGATAGAAGGCGTCGCCGGTGGCACGTAGCGTACTCGTGGCAAAGATGTTCGACGTGCGGCCTATCTCCAGAAACCAGTCGACGAAGAACACCCAGACGCCCATGGCTATAATCTCCTCGTTGCCGGTAAAGGCACCGATGATGTCGCGCCCGAAGACGGCAAGGACGGCAGATCCGGTCAGGGTGATGACCATCGACCAGCGGAAGAAGTAGTTGCCCAGCACGTAGGCGGCCTGATGGTGGCGCTGGCCGACGAGGTGGCCCACGAGGATGTCGCCGCCCTGGGTGATGCTGAGGCAGAACAGATAGACGAACATGATGATGTTGGCGCAATATGTTCGTGCGGCGAGCGCCTCGTTGCTGATTTGGTTGATAAAGTATGTGACGACGACCTGCGACAGGTTATAGCTGATGTTCTCGCTCATGGCCGGAATGCCGATAAAGAGCAGGTTGCGCAGTTCCAGCCAGGGCATCGGGCGGAAATAGCTGAGCGGGAAGCGGGGAATGTGCTTGCGGAAATGGATGACTCCCAGCAGCACCGTGGCTACGGCACGACTCGCCGCCGTGGCAATGGCCGCCCCCTCGACACCCAGTTGCGGGCAGCCCAGCCGCCCGAATATCAGCGCATAGTTGCCCACGATGTTGACCACGTTTACAATACCCGTCACCACCATCGGATACGTCACCTTGCCCGCACTGCGCAGCGAGGCAGAGAACGTCAGCGACAATGCCTGGAAGAACGACAACACTCCCGTCACCCGCAGATAGATGCTCGCGTCACCCATCAGCTCAGGCCGCACACCCATCATCAGCAGCAGTTCCTCGGCAAAGACATAGAGCAGTGCGCTCACCGTCAGCCCCAGCATCAGATTGACCACCAGGGCCACGCCCACCACCTGGACCAGCCGCTTCCTCAGTCCCGCACCGATATACTGGGCACAGATGATGGCGGCTCCCATCGAGAAGAACTGATAGACCAGAAACACCAGCGACATCAGCTGGTTGTCCAGCCCCACAGCCGCAACACTGTTGTCGCTGTAACGGCTCAGCATCACCGTGTCCACGGCACCCAGCATCATCACCAGGGCCATCTCGATGAACACAGGGATGGTGAGCACCCTCAGTTGTCGTTTCAACGACTGTTCAGCCATCAAAGTCTGTTATCTGACGGCACGGATGCAGCGTCCGCTGAACCGGTTGCTGGCAAAGTTGCCGTAGTGGACTGCGATGTCGTCAAACCTGAATTCCAGACACCAGACCTTGTTGGGATTGGCCGTGTAAAGGGTTGACGACCAGTAGACACCATAGATGGCGCGGAACTGTATGCCGCCATAGTAGCGGAAGCCCGTGATGGGCAGGAATATGGACTTGCCCGTCTTCTTGCCCGTTACCTTATATCCGTTGACACCATCCTTGGTGGTCCACTCCCACTTGCAGTTGTCCGGGTTTACCAGCTCGTCGAACTCGGCCTCGGTGGGCATACGCCACTCTTCGCCCCAGTTGGCACGTGCGGCATCGTCAGACGCATCGAGCTGTGACTTCCTGTCGGTAGTAGAATACTTGGTCAGAAACTGCGTCTTTCCCCTACTCCACTGGTACGAGTCCCACGAGTAGAAGTTCTTGGGCTTGGTCTCTCCCCATGCGAAGTACGTACCGAAGTCCGAGGGCTTCTTGGCTCCCACATTGACGTTGGCCCACTTCACACTAAGTCCCAAGTCGACAGCCTCCACTCCCTCAGGAGCACTGTCGTCCGAGTCCGTCACATTCACCTTGGCACTGCACACCGTCCAGCAGGACATCACGGTGAGCGCCATCATCAGAATCTTCTTCATATATTCTATATTTTATTGTTACTTTACGATGACCTTTTCGGCCGTTGTCCATTTATTCCAGCTCGAAGGGACCGGTTGGAACCGTGCGCTTGAGGACTTCAAGCTGAAGGTCGACACCGGGTATCACACCGTGACTGCGCAGCACGGTTTCCACCGTCTTGCGAGCCAGCTCGGGATGGTTGTTCTCTTCGCTGAGATGGCAGAGCCAGACGTGCTGCAGGAAGTCGGACATATTGTCAACAACAGCTTGTGCACACGTCATGTTGGACAGATGACCCGTGCCTGAGAGTATGCGCTCCTTGAGGAACTGGGGATACGGGCCGCTCATCACCATCTCTGTGTCGTGGTTGGCCTCGATGACCAGATGGCGGGCTCGCTGGATGTAGCACTTCATGTCGTCTGTGACCTCGCCGGCATCGGTGATAAGACAGAAATTGGTGCCTCCGGCCTCGATGAAGTAGCCGGCATTGTCGCTGCTGTCGTGAGGTACGTTGAAGGGAGTTACCAGAAAGTCGCCCAGCTGGTAGCTCTGTCCTTTCTCAATGGTACGGGCCATGTCGGCTGCTACTTTCTGGGCAACGCAGTAGTTGCGGTTGATGCCGGCGTGAACCTTGGCAGTAGCATAGACAGGACATTGGTAGTCGTGGCTGAAGGAGCCTACGGACTTGATATGGTCAGCATGGTCGTGGGTGACGAGCACGTGGTGTATCTGACTGAGGTTGACCCCATACTCGCGACAGGTTTTCTTCAGCCCGCGCAACCCTACCCCAAGGTCTATGAGCAAGGCGTCGTCAGGCGTCTGAAGCAAGTAACAGTTTCCACTGCTTCCACTACCAAATGATAAGAATCTCAACATAGTTTGTTTAATTTTCCTGCAAAGGTACGAAAATAAATCGAGAATGGAGAAGAGGAATAGAAAATTATTGTTTATCTTTGCAGCATGAAACATTTAAAGTTGATGATTGGTCTGCTGCTGCTCACGGGTTGCGGCGAAACGGCGGAAAATGACGATGCAGCCCGCAAGGTGGCTGAAGCATGGGGTGACGCCTACTTCAACTGCGACTATCACGAGGCCGGACAGTATGTGACGGAGGAGAGCGGCAAGTGGTTGCGCTTTGCAGCGTCGAACACAACGCAGAGCGACCTGGAACTGTTGCAGAACCAGAACGCGACGGTGAAAGCCGGCGACTGTTTCAGCGCAGCCTCAGACACGTTGCGCGTAGTTCGCCTGAAAGTAGAAAACTATCTGAGCCCGACGGCACTGGGTGAAGCATC
>DEWO01000088.1:5217-6605 GCA_002363695.1 Prevotella sp. UBA3208 | reverse complement strand
ACAGAAGTTTCAAACTCTACAAACAACTCAACCCATGACACAGGAAACAAAGAACAAATGGTCGGTCATCGTTAACGTAATTCTCACCTCCCTGACCGCCATCCTGTCGGCTTTCGGGCTGGCATGACCGAGAAAATCTCCGCCCTGCTGCTTCTCGTCTTTGGGGCAGCAATGGCAGCCACCAGTCTGCTGCTGCCGCCTGAAGGTGAGATAGACGGCACGGTGCTGATGCTCTTCGCCCAGATACTTGTCTATTCGGGCAGCATCTTCGGAGTGAAAATCTACATCCACGACCTCCTGCTCAAAGCACGAGAGCAGGAAAATGCAACAAATGCAACAAATGCAACAAGCATTTCAGAGACACAGAGAACAGAGGCGCACCCATAAACAGGATGCGCCTTTTATAATTCGTGAAATTCGTGTAATTCGTTGTTGAAGCAATAACTTTTTGACGCGTTGCATCCGGAACATCATGCAGCGGGAGAGGAAGCAATTTCTGCATCTCCGAGCCCCCACTTCCGCCTTCAATATCGTTAATTTTGCTTTGAAATCGTAAAAAGATGCCTTCAAAAGATTCTGGCATATTGCAAATTCACTGAGATTTATTTAACTTTGCAAGCAGAATGATTGTTCTTTCAAATGGCAGTAGTAACGCTAATCCACATTTAATCATGTTCGAACAGCAAATAGCGAAAGATGTCTTTATGGTGTTATATGGCGGAGTGGCAGTACTGAGCCTGGTTGCTTGCTGCTATCTGCTGTTTCGTCGAGGCAACGCCTTTGCCCCTGAGATTACGTCGCCACTGCGTTTGCGCCGGTGGACCGCTGCCCTCTTTGCAGCCATGACGTTGAGCCACGCATGGTATTTCCCCATGTATGTCCAAAACGTAAGCGACCACACCGACATGTACTACATCATCGGAGGACTGCTCGACTTCCTGACAGTCATCCCCCTGGCAATCATTGTCCTGCTCGCCATGCTTCAGGACTACAAGCGACCGCTGTGGCCTGTCGCCTTGGCGGTGGCACCGCTTGTCCTGGCCGGAATCCTGTCTGTCCGCAGCCGCAGCCTTGAGCTCCTGCCATACGTTTACGGCTACTTCCTGCTCATGTGCATAGGCATACTTATATATATGGTACGCGCAACGAGGCGATACGGTCGCTGGCTGCGCGACAACTATGCCGACCTGGAGCACAAGGAGGTGTGGCAGAGCTTCGTGGTGCTGGCTGTCATTCTGCTGTTTTTCGGCATCTATACGCTAGACCCCTACTATCGCTCCATCAAATACATCATGCAATTAAACAACATGATACTCGTCTGCTACCTCGTATGGCGGGTTGAGACGTTAAGCGAACTGAACGTCACGTCCCCTGCAACAGTCATGGAC
>DEWO01000088.1:4630-5010 GCA_002363695.1 Prevotella sp. UBA3208 | reverse complement strand
CTACAATGCCTACATCAACAGTCAGCGCATCGACCACTTCATGAGCCTCTACCGCAAGGCTGTCGCCGCCCAGCAGTCCTTCACCGCCCAGCAGCTGGCCTTGGAGAGTGGCTTCCACAATTACCGCACTTTCAGCAATGCCTTCAAGCACCAAACGGGACAGACCGTGACAGGCTGGATGAAGGCCCAGCAAAGGCTGGGTGAGTGCTGAAGTGGAAAAATCTGCAAAAATACAGGTAAAATCTGCAAGAATCACGGCTTCCAATACGAGCCGTGATTCTTTTTTGAGGTGAAAATACTACCTTTGCCTACTGAATTCATGTCATCATGAGTAATAAACCATAATAATAATTCGTACTAACAAAAACAAAGCAAATGAA
>DEWO01000088.1:2511-4500 GCA_002363695.1 Prevotella sp. UBA3208 | reverse complement strand
GCTGCACGAGTTCGGACAACCCTGTCAAGGATGACACACCTCCGGTCAAGGACGGCGCCGACCTCGTGGTCTATGGCAAGATTTTCACTTCTGAGGACAACAAGATTGTAGAAGCCTTCGCCGTGAAAGACGGCAAGTACGTCTATGTGGGCGACAAGGCAGGAGCCGAAGCCTATATCGAGAAGGGCAAGACCGAAGTGGTGGACTACACCGGCAAGGGCCTCGTGATGTCTGGCTGCGGCAACGGGCACTCCCACTATATGCTGGGGTATGCCCTCAAGACCATCGGCACGATGATCACTCTACAGGATAACTCGGAGAAACTGCTCAAGGAAATCGTGCCCGCCGCCGTCAAGAAGGCAAGGGCTGAAGGAGCCACATCCATCTTCGCCCAGGGCTGGCGCCTGCAGACACTTGAGCCTAACGTGCCTACCCGTGAGGATCTGGATGCCATCTGTAGCGATATACCCATATACCTGCTCGACGAGGAGTGCCACAAGGCACTGGCCAACACCATCCTGCTGAAGAAGGCCGGCATCATCAAGGAAGACGGCACTGCAGGCAGGACTGAATTGCGCGGCGGTGAGATCGTGACAGATGCCAACGGCATGCCTACGGGTCTGCTGAAAGAGCAAGCCCAGACCTATGTGCGCCAGTTCCTGGACAATGACAACCTCTATACCCTCGACAGGGCCACAGCCAATCTGGCTGAGATCGAGCAGTACATGCACTCAGTGGGTTACACGATGTACCACGGGGGCTGGGGTAACTATTTCGTCAACACCAATTACTACGAGGCCTGCCAGCAGCTGGACAATGCCGGCAAGCTGCACTTCGTGGTGGGTCTGCCCTACGAGATTGAGAGCTGGATGGATATGGACGAGGCCCTGGCCAGAGCCGTTGATGCCAAGAAATTCGCATCGAAGCGCGTCTTGCCGAGATGGATCAAGCTGCTCTACGACGGTGGGGTTGAAGCAGGAACGGGAATCGTGGACCCGCTCTATCCCGACGGGCATCAGGGCATAGCCAACTGGACGGAAGAGGAAGTGACGGAGCTGACGCGCAAGGCTAATGCACAAGGCCTGACAATCCACATACACGTGATGGGAAACAAGGGTGTCAATCAAGTGGTCAACGCCTTCGTCAATGGTGGAAAGGACGAGATGCGCAACACGCTGGTTCATGTGCGTAACGTCGATGAGGCCGATTACAAACGCATGGCAGAGCATAACATCTACGTCACCTCGGGCGTCACCTGGCATCACGCTATGACAGGGCTGGCCGACATCCTTCGCGATCGTGGCATGACTCCAATAGGTCAGGAGGACAAGTCTTATCCTTTTAAGTCATTCTTCGACAACAACATTCCCGTGACCATCCACTCAGACTACCCTGCACTGAGCGGCAGTCCCGACGACCCGTTCGGCATCATGGAGATTGCCGTGACAGGCGTACTTTGGTCTGAGAACGGTACTCCTTGGTGGCCTGAAGAACTCGCCACACGCGAACAGACTCTCGAAGCCATGACCATCAACGTGGCCAAGCAGATGTTCATCGAGGATGAGCGAGGCAGTATCAGCACGGGCAAGTATGCCGACTTCCTCCTTCTTAATCAGGACGTGCTGACCTGTCCGGTGAATGAGATTCACTCCACCAAGCCCGTAGCCACCTACTTCGAGGGCAAGAAGGTATTCTCGATGTAGCATCGAATAACATATCCAAGGATATTCTGAAATTCATCCGCCGGGACTGTGCTATGGCAGTCTCGGCGGATAAAATATCGGGCACACAGGACTCCTGTCCCGCTGTTTAAGGTTTCTCTACTTGCGAGACTATGGAGTTCTTGGCCTTGATGTCCACGCGATTGTAAATATATTGGATCCGTTGGTGCGGTTCTTTTGTTATCCCCTGTTTATATTGTATCTCATAATCCTATCTTGATTGTTTTCTTGCCATTCTTAATAATGTAGACGTTGTTTGTCGGCATAC
>DEWO01000088.1:445-2380 GCA_002363695.1 Prevotella sp. UBA3208 | reverse complement strand
GGCTCAGCATTGTCGATGTAGAGCACATTGCCGACGGCATGAACGCGCAGACGACAGTCCGCGCCGACACTTCCAATACCGTCAGCCCCCTTCTGTTCGAAGGCGATGCGGATCTCGGCATTCCCCTCCAACGGTCCGGTGGTCAATATCTGATAGTCGGCGAGTCTGTCTGTGATGTCCTCGCCGTTGAGCGTTATGCTGTTCACCTGCCAGCCCTCTTCGGGCGCGACGGTGAACTCCAGGCTACGGCCTTTCTCAATACCCAACACGACAGCGCCGAGATCGGCCTGACGGATGACCACCTCCACCAGTTCCGGGGAATCTATCATTGATTGGAAGCTTGCATAAAGTTTGACGTCGTTGTCGACGACAAACGTATATACACTATCCCGATGGAGCTGAACATTCGTGTAATTGTCGTCAGTGAAGTTGAGCCATATCACGGAGTCACGCTCATTCAGTGGCTCCTGTCGAATACTGACTGTCTCGCCCTCGGCGACGGCAAAGTGCTCGCCGCCGGCACACTCGCGGCCGTTCCAGAACAGGCGTCCATGGCCATGTACCGAGATGTCGGCATAGAAAGTATACACCTCAGGCTCAGCCTCCTCTATCTGCTTGAACTGTCCCCACGCCTCATGCTGGGCATACAGCTCACGACTTCCGGCAGGCACCACGAGGGTCACCTTGTCATACACCTCGTAGAAGTCCCACGGGTTGATATTCTGCGGCACGCGCTGCTTCACCTCCAGCCGCTTGACAGCCGACGCTCCATCGATGATACCTATCAGGTGTTCGATACGCAGCGGCAGCGTCAGCGACTCCAGCTGCCTGCAATCATAGAAGCAGGCTCCTCCAAGCGTGGTCAGCATCTCGGGCAGCTCTATCTGTCTCAGCCCACTACCGAGGAATGCCTCCGGTGCGATATAGGTAATCAGTCTGTCGAGCTGGATACTCTCCAGACTGCTGCAGCCTTCGAAGGCATTTCTCCCAATGGAGGTCACGCCCTGGGGCAGCTGTAGCGTTGTCAGCGCCGGGCAGCTCTGGAAAGCCCTCGTACCCACAAAGCACGCAATGTAAGAATCGGTCTGAATCAGGCTACCCTTGAATACCACCGTCTCCAACGACTGGCAGTTCCAGCACATCTCTTCAGGGACGGCCACCAGCACATCGCCCTCGACCACAACAGACTTAAGACGTTCGCAATAGCGGAACACGCCGTCGCCAAGCTTCACGCGTCGGCTTGTGAGCCGAACTGCCGTCACACCGCTGTAGTTGAAAGCGCAGCGGCCTATCGACTCCAGCCGCTCGGGCAATGCGACCTCGCCGAGCGAGCTGCAGCCCGCAAAGGCGTCGTCGCCGATGGTACGCAGGCTGTCGGGCCAGGCATCAATCTGTAGCTGCTTACAGCCGTTGAAGGCCTCGCTCCCGATGACCCTCAGACCCTTTGGCAGGTTAATCTGCCGGAGCGACTCACAGGTCACGAAAGTTCTATAGCCAATGGTCTCAATAGTCTCGGGCAGTATGACGCGCCGGATGATGCTCCGGTTGGTATAGGGTATCAGACTGCCGCCGACGGCTGTCACCGTCAGCTGGTGCCCCTCATAGTCTACCGTGGCGTTCACCGTCAGTTCCTCCCCAACATGGTCTATCTGCTCGAGGGTCACCGTCGTCGGCGACGTGAGGGTGTAGTGTCGGCCGTCAGCTTCGAAGTCGAAGGATTGTGCCTTAATCTCGACAACAGCCGTCAGCAATAAGGCTGCTGTCAGTAGTATCGACGGATATATTCTCTTCATGCTCATATACACCTTATTTATTATATTTAACCTCCAGCACGGCGTCCTCCCAGATGTTGCCGAACTGATAATAGCCGTCGCGCTTCGGCCAGTAGCCTTCCCAGTAGAGTTCCGGCGTGCCGTTGAAGAGGGCGTTGACAGT
>DEWO01000088.1:0-272 GCA_002363695.1 Prevotella sp. UBA3208 | reverse complement strand
ATGTCTGTATCTGTATCGATGCCGCTGATGACGTAGCGATTGTCGCGCACCGCATGGGGAGTGATACTGTCGCCATTGAGCACCAGACGGCTCACCTCCGTCTCCGACCCGCCGTAGGCCCAGCCGATGACGGGCGTAAAGGTCAGCTCCAGGTCGTTGCCTCGCACGGCTTCCAGCCACAGGTCGGCGGTCTTGCCTTCAGAGCCCTGCACCTGCCGTCCACTGGCGGTAACCATTCCCAGGTCGTTGCAGCGGATGTGTACGTCGACCGT
>DEWO01000057.1:6424-20708 GCA_002363695.1 Prevotella sp. UBA3208 | reverse complement strand
AGTGGGCCCGCCACATCCCCCTGCAAGCCGTAGGCAAGCACCGCGACGACCTGTTCCAGATAGAAGCCATCTTCATGGGACAGGCCGGACTGCTGTCGCTGGAGGCCATTCCTGAGCGTTACCAGAAGGATGCCCTCAACGAAGGCTACTTTGCCCGTCTGCGCAACGAGTACCAGTATCTGGCACATAAGTTCTCCCTGCAACCCATGGACTACAAGCGCTGGCGCTTCCTACGCCTGCGTCCGCAGAACTTCCCCCATATCCGCATCTCACAGCTGGCCAACCTCTACTACCAGCAGAAGGCCGGACTGTCACAGCTCATGGAGTGTACGGACATGGCGAGCCTCAGCGAACGTCTGCGCACCCAGGTGACCCCCTACTGGGAAACCCACTACACCTTCGGCTCCGAGAGCGTGCGCAATGCCAAGCACCTGTCGCCGTTCTCCATCAACCTGCTCATCATCAACACCTGCGTACCCATGCTCTTTGCCTATGGCCGCCACACCTCGCGCGAGGAACTGTGCGACCGTGCCTTCGACTTTCTGGAGCAGCTCAAGGCTGAGCAGAACCACATCATCCGTATGTGGCAGGAGTGCGGCTTAGAGGTCAAGACCGCCGGCGACTCACAGGCCCTCATCCAACTCAAGCGCGAGTACTGCGACCGCAAGGACTGCCTGCGCTGCCGCATCGGGTATGAATACCTGAAGAGAGATAAGAGATGAGAAATGAGAGATATGATTACTCTGTAAAAAATTTCAAAGTTATGAGAAAATACGTTTTTGAAGCCCGCATGGAGGTGCGCGACTACGAGTGCGACATCGAGGGCATCGTCAACAATGCCAACTACCTGCACTACACCGAGCACACCCGTCACCTGTTCCTCAAGCATTGCGGCCTCTCGTTTGCCGAGATGCACTCCCGCGGCATCGACGCCGTCGTGGCCCGCATGGAACTACAGTACAAAGCCCCCTTGCGCTGCGACGACGAGTTCATCTCCCGCCTGTGGCTCCAGAAGGACGGTTTCAGGTACATCTTCCATCAGGACATCTACCGAGCCTCCGACGAAGCTATCTGTTTCAAGAGCAAGGTCATGCTCGTCTGTCTCATCAACGGCCATCTCGGCGAGAGCGAAGAATACGACCGCGCCTTTGCCCCCTACCTTTGAACGCCATGCAGCAGGAAGAGACATACTATAGCATTGCGCTGACGCGGATGACGGGATTCAATGCTGGTACTGCCCTTCGGCTCTATCAGGCCATGGGCAGCGCGCAGGCCGTCTACGAGCACCGACGGGACATCGGCGATGCCGTGGCCGACACGACACCACGGCTGCGCCAGGCCATGCAGAACTGGGACGACGCCCTGCGGCGGGCAGCAGCCGAGATGGAGTTCATCAGCAACAGCAACATCCGGGCCCTGACCATCAACGACCCCGCCTACCCCCAACGCCTGGCCCAGTGTCCCGACGCCCCCGTCGTCCTGTTCTACAAGGGCACCGCCGACCTCAACCAAGGCTACATCCTCAACATCGTAGGCACCCGCCACTGCACCACCTACGGACAAGACCTCGTGCGCCGCTTCCTCAGCGACCTGCGCCAGCTCTGCCCACAGGTGCTCGTGGTCAGCGGACTGGCCTACGGCATTGACATCTGCGCCCATCGCCACGCCCTGCAGCAAGGCTACGACACCGTCGGCGTGCTGGCCCACGGACTGGACCAGATATACCCCCCGGCCCACCGCGACACTGCCGCCCAGATGGTCAGCCACGGCGGACTCATCACCGAGTATATGTCGCAGACCGAGGCTCTGCCCAACAACTTCCGCCAGCGCAACCGCATCGTTGCCGGCATATCCGACGCCACCATCCTTGTGGAGAGTGCCGTCAAGGGCGGCGGACTCATCACCTGCCGCATAGCCCAGGAGTACGGTCGCGACGTCTTTGCCTTCCCCGGAGCCGTGGGAATGCCCCTCAGCGAGGGTTGTAACCGTATGATCCAGGCCAACACCGCCGCCCTGCTGACCTCAGCCCGTGACTTTGTCGAAGCCATGAGGTGGCCCACCGTCCAGCAGCGCCCCGAGGCCGTTGAGCGCCAGCTCTTCCCCGACCTCACAGCAGCAGAACAACAAGTCGTCAGCCTGCTACAACAGACCAACGACCTGCAGCTGAACGTCATCAGCGTGAAAACCAACCTGCCCATCGGCCAGCTCACCGCCCTACTCTTCACACTGGAGATGAAAGGCATCGTCAAGCCCCTCGCCGGAGGCACCTATCACCTGCTACGCTAACTGAGAGTTGAGAAAAAATACCAAAACCCAAAAACATATACTACTAATGATGATGACTACAAGACAGTGGCTGCTGGCGGCACTAATGGTGCTGACGGTGGGGACGCAGGCCGCAACTGGCGTCCGCGAGAAGACAAGGCTGAGCGAGGGATGGAAGTTCAGTCTGGGCCATGCGACGGACAGGCAGAAGGACTTCGGGTGTGGCACGGAGTACTTCAACTATCTGACGAAGGCCAACTCGATACACAACGAGGGACCGTACAGCGTGAAGTTCGACGACGGGGCCTGGCAGGACGTGCGGGTTCCCCACGACTGGGCCGCGGCGTTTCCCTTTGCCCGCGAGGCCAGCCACTCGCACGGCTACAAGACCGTGGGCTGGCGCTACCCGGAGACCAGTGTGGGGTGGTATCGCAAGGTGCTCCACATCCCTGCCGGTGACGAGGGTCGGCGTCTGCTATTGCAGTTCGACGGCATCTTCCGCCACGCCCAGGTATGGTTCAACGGCATCTGGATGGGCGAGGAGCCCAGCGGCTATGCCACGCAGGTGTATGACGTGACGGAGTATGCCAACTACGGTGGCGACAACCTGATATGTGTACGGGCCGACGCGTCGCTGGAGGAGGGCTGGTTCTACGAGGGTGCGGGCATCTATCGTGACGTGTGGCTCGTCAAGACGTCTCCGGTCAGCGTGGCTCCCTTCGGCACGTTTGTCTACGCCGAACTCCGGGCACCCTACGACACGGCTACCATCCACGTGGAGACGGAGGTGGAGAATGCGTCGCTGACGGCACAGACGTGCCAGGTGGAGCACCGCCTGCTGGACGCTGACGGCCGGGAAGTCGCCCGGACATTGCCCGCAACCCTGACGCTGCGGCCGAAGGAGAGGCTGAAGTCCCAAGATTTAAGTTTCACGGTTCAAAATCCCCGTCTCTGGAGCCCTGCCGACCCTTATCTGTATCAGGTTGAGACGACGGTGACGGTGGACGGACACGTGACCGACGTCTATACGACCACCACGGGTGTGCGCGACATTGCCTTCGATGCCGACCGGGGATTCCTGCTCAACGGCGAGCCGCTGAAGCTGAAGGGCTTCAACATGCACCAGGACCATGCCGGTGTGGGGGCTGCCATGCCCGAGGCACTGATGGCGTGGCGCGTCAAACGGCTGAAGGAGTTAGGGTGCAATGCCTACCGTGCCTCGCACAACCCCATGACGCCTGCCCAGCTGGACGTGTGCGACCGCGAGGGCATACTGGTCATCGACGAAAACCGGCTGACGGGTGTCAACGGGGAACACCTGCGGCTGCTGGACAAGATGATACGCCGCGACCGCAACCACCCGAGCATCATCCTCTGGAGCTGCGGCAACGAGGAATGGGGGCTGGAGAACAGCATTCAGGGCACGCGCATTGCGGCTGCCATGAGGGCTCACGTGAGGCTGATGGACCCCACGCGCCCCTCGACGCTGGCCAATGCCGGCGGCTCGGAACTCATCAAGGGTGTCGACGTGGTGGGCTATAACTATATTGTACAGAACGACGTGGAGAACCGCCGCCGCCAGCACCCGGAGTGGAAGATTGTGGGTACGGAGGAGACGACGGGCTGCGGCACCCGCGGCGTCTACTTCAACGACCCCAAGTCGGAGGGGCGTATGCGCTCGATGAACCTGGACACGGTGAGCCACCACACCGAGAACGTGATAGAGCGCGGCTGGCGGTTCTATGCCGAGCGTCCCTGGGCGGCAGGCTGCTTCTTCTGGACGGGCTTCGACTACCGCGGCGAGCCGAACCCGCTGTCGTATCCTGCCCACGAGTCGGAGTTCGGCGTGCTGGACTACTGCGGTTTCTGGAAGGACGAGGCGTGGTATCTGAAGTCGTGGTGGACGGACGAGCCGACGCTGCACATATTCCCCCACTGGAACCTGCAAGGCCATGAGGGCGAGGAGATAGAGCTGTGGGCGTACAGCAACTGCGACGAGGTGGAGCTGAGCGTCAACGGCCGGCGGCTGAGCCGCCAGCGGATGCCCCGCTACGGACATCTGAAGTGGAAGGCCGTCTACCAGCCGGGCCGCGTGGTGGCTACGGGCTATAAGAACGGCAGGCGCATCCTGATAGAGACCATCGAGACCACCAAGCCGGCAGCTCGGGTGGTGCTGACGGCCGACCGCCAGCAGTTAGTTGCCGACGGCCGGGACGTGGCGGTAGTCAACATCGAGATTCAGGACCGTAAGGGCCGTCTGGTCCCTGACGCCTGCCCCCTGCTGACCTTCCGTCTGGAGGGCGACGCCAGCATCATAGGCTGCGGCAACGGCGACCCGGCCTACCTGGGCAGCGACCATCCCGCCCAGCAGCCCTGCCGCACGTTCAGCATCCCCGCCTTCAACGGCCGGGCCCAGGTGCTCATACAGAGCGGCCATCAGCCGTCGGCATCCGTCCTGACGTGTACGGCCGACGGGCTGAAGGACGGCGTGCTGACCGTCACCGGACGATGAACTGCCTGTCGTTATGTATCTTATAAACAAACCTACTTTGTCAGCCTGTCAAACCGTCGCGGAATGACGGGGCAAGGGTAAGTAAAAATCCCATACAGTGACCCACACCACATGGGATTATATACTAATTTAATACTTCCGCCCTCGCGATGCTGGCAGATTTATTTGCCGAAGCGGGCCTCGACGACGTTGACAACATAGTCGCCGAGTTTCTCCAGCTCGTTGATGATGTCGACGTACAGCGTGCCGACGGCGTAGTCGTACTCGTGGTTGTTGACGGCCGTGACGTTCTCGTCCTTCAGCCGCTGGCGCAGCTGGTTGATGTCGTTCTCTATGCGGAAGGTCTCGCGGATGTCGTGCTCGGCGCGGTGGCCGTGCATCACGGTCTGCATCTGCTCCAGGGCGTGGTCGCACAGCACCATGAGGGCCTGCAGCTGTTCGTTCTGGTGAGGGGTGAACGTCTTGCCGGCCTCGCGCTTGCGGTCCAGGGTGCGGGCCAGTTTGTAGCAGGCGTCGCCGATGGACTCCAGTTCGCTGATTTCGCGCATCATGCGGCGAATCTTCTGCTTCGTCTCGTCGCTCAGGTGGCCCTCGCTGACCTGCTCTAGGTAGTTGGCTATCTCAATCTCCATCTTGTCGGTCATGTCCTCCTCGTTCTCTATCTGGCTGAAGAGCTCGGCGAAATCCTTCGGGTCAGCCTCGTGGAACAGCGTGCGCACCATGCCGAACATCCTGCCCACACGCTCGCCGAAGGCTGCCGTCTCCTTCTGCGCCTGCAGAACGGCGATTTCCGGCGTCTGCACCAAGTTCGACTGGATGTACTGCAGCCGGAACTCGTCCTCCCTTGCCCTGGTCTCCTGCTTCTCGGGCAGCAGCCAGCACACCACGCGCTCCATCTGAGGCACCAGCCAGATGAGGATGGCCGTATTGATGACGTTGAAGCACGTGTGGAACATGGCCAGCACCACGGGCAGCCTGGCCGTCTGACCGCCTAAGGACGGGTCGTAGCCGACCGCGCCGCAAACCATGTCGACAAACGGATAGAACGCAACGAGCACCCACACCACGCCGAAGACATTAAACAGCAGATGGGCCAACGCCGCGCGGCGGGCCTGCGTGTTGGCACCCAGTGCCACCAGATTGGCCGTGGCCGTCGTGCCGATGTTCTCGCCCATCACCAGCGCAATGCCCAGGTAGATGGGCAGCACGCCCGTGGAACAGAGCAGGATGGTAATGGCCATGACGGCCGCCGACGACTGCACGATACAGGTGATGAGTGTGCCGATGGCCAGGAAGGCCAGAATGGTCAGGTGGCTCGACGTGTCGAACGAGGCAAAGAACGATATGACCGCCTCGTTGTGCTCCAAGTCCATCGACTTGCCCGTCGCGCTCAGCATGACCAGCGACAGGAACATGAATGCCGTGCCGAACAGGAAATCGCCTAAATATCGGTGCTGTTTCTTGTAGATCAGCATGATGCCGAGCATGAACGAGGGATAGACCACACTCGTTAGGTCAACGTTGTAGCCCAGCGACATAATCCACGCCGTCAGCGTCGTGCCGATGTTGGCACCCATGATGACCGAGATGGCCTGTGCCAGTGTCAGCAGCCCGGCCGATACAAACGAGACAGTCATCACCGTCGTGGCCGATGATGACTGTACGGCGCACGTGATGAGCGTTCCCGTCAGCATTCCCGTCACGCGGTTGGTGGTCATCTTGGCCAGAATGTGTCGCAGCTGCGGTCCGGCCATCTTCTGCAGCGCCTCGCTCATGATTCTCATACCGTAAATCAGCAGGCCCAGCGAGCCCAGCAGTTGCAGCGCAATCGTCAGATAGTTTTGATTCGTTTCCATATCGTATGTGATGATTCTTGAATTACTCGGTGCAAAGATACAGCCAATCCCTGTCATGGTCAAGAAAATCGTATTACGATATTGTTACATTTCCCGTCTCCCATCTCTCACCCCCCTGTCTACAATAAAACGTCAGTTGCAGCGTTTTATACTAAAAAAAGCATTATGACAATGAAAAGAATTGTATGGATGATAGCCTTTATGGCCAGTGTGTTGGGCGCCCAGGCTCAGCACGAGGTGGGAACATGGACGTTGACACCCAAGGTCGGTGCCAACCTGTCGAAGATGTCGGAACAGGAACTCATCTATGAGAACTTTGACAGTCAGGCCCAAATGAATGCCAAGTACAAATTCGGTCTGACGGCCGGAGCCGAGGCCGAATATCAGGCTTGGCAGCAGGTAGCCGTCTCGGCAGGTGTGTTCTATTCGGGCGAAGGCTATACCTATGGGAAGGTGAAGGACATGGACAAACTGTCACAGACGCTGCACTTCGTCAGCGTACCCATACTGCTCAACTTCTATATCGAGCCCAATCTGCTGCCGGGCCTGGCACTCAAGGCCGGTGTCCAACTGGGCTATCTGCTGTCAGCCAAACAGCACATCGGCAACGAAACGAATACGGTCACCGACAATTATAAGCGAGTGAATGTCTCGATACCAGCCGGCATCAGCTATACTTATAAGGCATTCACGGCAGACTTCCGCTACAATATCGGTGTTGCAAACCTCTGCAATGTCGATGTGATAGACCGCAGCTGGTGTACAGGCTCGTTCTGGCTCACGCTGGGCTATCAGTTTGTATTGTGAAAAATATTCCGTTTAAAACCAAAAAGCATTATGAAAGAGAACAGAGTGATTGGCGCAGCCCTTATTGCATTGGGACTGGTCTGCCTGGGTTGGTTCATCAAGGCTGGCATGGACGACTTTGCCAGCAAGGACCGTAAGGTCAATGTGAAAGGCCTGGCCGAGCGCGAGGTGGAAGCCGACAAGGTGACATGGCCCATCGTGTCGAAGGAAGTAGGCAACGACTTGCCGGGACTGTACGACAAGATAGGCGTGACACAGTCGAAAATCAAGGCGTTTCTGCTGCGCAGTGGCATCAAGAAGGAAGAACTGACCGAGAACGCTCCGCAGGTGCTCGACCTACAGGCCCGTGAATACAGCGACAACAATAAGCCTTACCGATACATCGTCACCTCGGTCATCACCGTTACCAGCAGTCAGGTGAAGCAGGTGCGTAGCATCATTGCCCGCCAGGGTGACCTGCTGAAGGAGGGTGTGGCCATCGTGGACGGAGGCTATGAGAACCCGGTGAAGTATGAGTATGTGTCGTTCAAGGAGATGAAACCGAAAATGATGCAAGAGGCCATCGAGAATGCCGAGAAGACAGCGCAGCAGTTTGCTGAAAACTCTCACTCAAAGCTGGACAAGATAGTCAGTGCCGACCAGGGACAGTTCAGCATTGAAAACCGCGACGACAATACCCCTTATATTAAAAAGGTGCGCGTGGTCACCACCGTGACCTATTCGCTGAAGGACTGAAACAGTCCGCCCCACGGGTAACTGCCAGGCTTGAGTGTCACCAGCGTTCCGTTGGTGGCACTCATTTGTACGACGCCGGGAGCTGCCTGACGTTCTATCTGAAATTCATGCCAGCCCAGGGCATTGAGGGTGGCCCAAGCGGTGGCGCCGCCCTCGACGATGAGTTGGTCAGGCCGGTGCAGGCTGACCAACCGCCTGGCCATCTCCGCCATCACCGTACGCAGATGGACGGCCACCTCCTTGCCCGTACGGTGGGTGTGGGGGATGGTGAGGATGAGTGAGGTGAGGGGTGAGAGGTGAGAGGTGAGGAATTGGTACCAGTAGTCGGCTCCCTGTTCTCCGTCGTAGACCTCGCGCGGCATGGGGGCAACAGGTATGCCGAGGTTGAGGGGACGGCTCTGCGTGCTGCCGCAGAGGATGAGGACGCTCGGGCGAGAAAGACCAGTAGGGCCAGTTATACTAGTTAGACTAGTATGACTAGTTGAACTAGTTAGCCTATCTATGCCTTGGCCCTTGGGCAGAAACGCCGTAAACAAGTCTGCTGCACCGGCGAAAAGCGTCTTACCATCGTCATACCGTTCTATCACTCTCCGGATGTCATCCGTGCTTTCGGCGTCGGGCATGATGATGCCGTGGTCGCCAGCATCGGGGAAGCGCTCTTTCACCGACGACGTGTGGGCAGGGAACTCTGGGTCGTAACTGAAGGCAGTGTCGGCAATGGGTACACCTTTAATATAATAGATACCATTGCGGATGGTACGTTCCTTCGAGGGGTTGGCAGGCAGATAGACGGCACGCTGGTAGCTCGTGGCCTGCATCAGGGCTGTGAGTTCGGCAACAACGTGGCCGCGCAGGGCTGAGTCGGTCTTCTTGAAGAGGAGCCTCCCCCCATCCCCTTCCAAAGAAAGGGGGCTTATGATATGGCGGGTCTCGGCCGCAGCCTCGCCCTCTGTCATGGAACGGGTGTCAGTGGCAATGACAGTGACAGCGCCTGTTGCGACACTGTCGCCGCCTGCAGGACAACCGCAGAGCAGCCGCGCGGGGTGCCCCGTAGCGTGGGCGATACCGGCTATTTCGGCAGCCCCGGTGATGTCGTCCGCAATGACTATCATTTTCTTACTTCTTACCTTTCCTATAGATGGCCATACGGGTGGCGTAGTCAATGCTGAGGGTCATGGCGCTGTCGTTGGCAATGCCCTTGCCGGCAACGTCGAAGGCGGTGCCGTGGTCGACACTCACGCGGATGATGGGCAGGCCGAGGGTGATGTTGACGCCGGAGGCCGACTCCATCTTGCCCGTCTCTTTGTTCCAGTTGAAGGCGCAGACCTTCAAGGGAATGTGGCCTTGGTCGTGGTACATGGCAACAACACCGTCGAACTGTCCGCACTTGGCCTTGGCAAAGACACTGTCGGGGGGAACGGGACCGTCTACATCGAAGCCGCGCTGGCGCAGTTCCTCGATGGCAGGAATAATCTCCTGAGCCTCCTCCCAGCCGAACATACCGTTTTCGCTGCTGTGGGGGTTCAGGCCGGCCACCCCAATGTGAGGTTTCTCGATGCCGAACTGGCGGCAGGCGTCGTCAATGAGTTCCACGCACTCAATGACGCGGGCCTTCTTCACCAGGTCGCAGGCCTTGCGCAGGGGAACGTGGGTCGAGACGTGGATGACGCGGATATTCTCGTCGGCCAGCATCATAGCGTACTTCTTGGTGTTGGTGAAGGTGGCATATATCTCCGTGTGGCCGTCGAAGTGGTGACCAGCCAGATTCAGTGCTTCCTTGTTGAGGGGGGCGGTAACGGTACCGTCAACCTCGTCGGACATGGCCAGCTCGATGGCTTTCTTGATATACTGGAAAGCGGCATTGCCGCATTGGGCCTGCACCTTGCCGAACTCAAAGGTGGAGAGGTCAACGCACTGCAGGTCGAGTACGTCGATGGTGCCGAACTCAAAGCGGGCCTCCTTGACGTCTTGGATGGCGTTTACTTGCAGGTTGAAGCCCAGCAGGCTGACGGCTTGGCGCATGATGGCAGCATCGCCGGTGACGATGGGACGGCACTTGTCGTAGGTCTCTTGACGGTTCAGGGCGCGCACGGTGATTTCCGGTCCGATGCCGGCAGGGTCGCCCATGGTGATGGCTAATATTGGTTTCATTTTTTTCGAAGAATTAATAAAGCGAATTGTAAATGTCACGAGCGTCTTGCTCGGTGACTTCTCTCGGATTGTTCTTCAGCAGGCGCTGTACCTCCATGGCGGCTTTGGCCATGCCGTCGACAGCGGTCTGGGGAATGCCCAGGTCGGTCAGTTTCTTTGGGATACCTACTGCTTCGGCCAGCCGGTAGATGAAGTCGACACCATTGGCGGCGGTTTCTGCGTCGTCTTTGCCAGGCTTGCAGCCGAGCGCGATAGCCACTTCGGCATAGCGCTTGACGTTGACCTCTGCATTGAACTTCATGACGCTGGGCAGCAGGATGGCATTCGACAGCCCGTGGGGAATGTGGAATTCACCACCTAAGGGATAGCTCAGAGCGTGGACGGCTGCGGTATTGACAGGCCCCAGACACAGACCGCCATACAGCGAACCGAGGGCCAGCGCCTCGCGGGCCTCGACGTAGGTGGGATTGTCGCTGAGGTCAGCGGGTTTATTGTCGCGAGCCAAGGTGACGGCACGCTCCAGATGGGCAGCAATGAGACGGATGCCCTGCAGGGCGTAGATGTCAACGGCAGGATGGGCAAACTTGTTGGTGTAGGCTTCGATGCAGTGGGTCAGTGCATCCATGCCCGTATCGGCTGTGACCTTAGCGGGTACGGTCCATGTCAGCTTGGGGTCTACATAAGCTGCGTCAGCAATGAGGTAAGGCGACACGATGCCTTTCTTCAGATGGTCGCGCTCGTCCAGCAGAATGGCGTTGGGCGAAACCTCGGAGCCCGTTCCTGCCGTGGTGGGCAGACAGGCGAACCAGAGCCCTTTCTGACGGATGAAGCCCGTGCCAAAGCAGTCTTCCACCTGTTGGTCGCTGTTGATGAATGCAGCCACCAGCTTGCTGACGTCAAGCACCGAGCCGCCGCCTACGCCTACGATGCTGTCGGCACCGAAGGCACGGGCGCAGTCAAGAATCTGCTTGAAGTCGTTGACCGTCGGCTCAGCCACGATGTCCTGATAGACCTCGGTAGCCACGCCAGCAGCCTGGAGTTCCGTCAAGGTCTCGTCCAGCAAAGGACGAATGGGAGGAGCTGTCATGACGAACAGTTTCTTATAGCCTGATTTCTTGTAGTCTTCTACTAATGTCTGGATGCAGCCCGTGCCGAACACGATTTTCTGTGGCTGCAGGAGTGTGATTTGTTTCATATACTTGTTGTTTTACGCTTTTACTTTTTTACCTTTTTGCTCTCTTCCAGATAGCCCCAGATGGTCAGTTCCTTGTCTGCCAGCGGTGTCTTGAAGAGGAAGCTGGCGGCATAGCCCACGATGAGGACGATGAGGTGGCTGTAAACCCCTAACATGTATTTGTGGTGCGTGAAGTTCCAATCGCCCAAGTCGAGCAGTGTCTGCTTCACACCGTCGCCGTCGATGTCAACCTTTGTGGAGGTCAGCACCGCATAGGCCGTGTACAGCACGGCGGCGGCTATGCCGATGTATAGTCCCTGCTTGTTGGCTCGGCGGCTGAAAAGGCCAAGGATGAAGATGCCCACGATGCCGGCCGAGAAGATGGCATAGAGCGAGAACAGGGCTCCTAAGACTCCTTCGCCGCCCCAGGAAATATAGAGACACGCTACACCGATGGCCCCCACACCGGCAGCTACCACCATCCACTTGCCGAAGCGCAGTTGCTGCTGGTCAGTAGCCTGTTTGCGGAACCGCATATAGTAGTCTTGTACGGCAATGGCAGACAGACAGTTGAGGTCAGAGTCCAGCGACGAGATGGCAGCGGCAGCCAAGGCGGCAATGATGAGGCCGCGGATGCCTACAGGCAGCTCATGAGCAATGAAGTAAGGAAAAACCTCGTCGGCCTTGATGCCCTCAGGCAGCAGGGGAGCACCCTGGGCGTGATAATAAGCAAACAAGGCAGTGCCGATGAACATAAAGAGTGCCCAGATGGGAACAGACATCAGCACACCGATGTAAGCCGCCTTCTTGGCTTCCTTGTCGTTCTTCGCCGCCAGATAACGCTGTACGATGGTTTGGTCGGTACCATACTTCTGCAGGGCATAGAAGATACCGTTGAGCACCATGACGATGAAGGTCAGCTGTGTCAAGTCCCAGTCGTAGGGGCCGAACGAAATCTTGTCGAACTCCGAGGCGATGCGGAAGGTCTCTGCCGGTCCACCCTCGATGCCAAACAGCAGGATGGCAATGCAGATGATGCCGCCGCCAATGAGCAGGAAGCCCTGAGCCACGTCCATCCACACGATGGCCTCCATGCCACCAAACAGGGTCAGGATGATAATCGTGATGCCCAGTATGAGTACGATGGCATAGATGTCGAGATTGAGGAAGGTAGCCAAGGCCATGCTGACAAGGAAGAATACCGTTCCTGCCTTGGAGAAATGGC
The DNA here is from genome assembly GCA_002363695.1 of Prevotella sp. UBA3208. The sequence continues at coordinate 7,983 of DEWO01000057.1, read as the reverse complement.
CCAGAGTGAAGGCGAACGAAGAGTAGAGTCGGGCGAAGAGTCCGAAGCGGCGCTCAAAGTACTCGTAGGTAGACAGGCGTATCACCTTGCGGAACAATGGCACGATGACTCCGATGAGTGCCACCAACACGATGGGCACCATCAGTCCCTGCACCAGCAGGATCCAGTTGCCTGCGTATGCTGCGCCAGGGTAGGCGAGGAAGGTAACACTGCTGATGAGCGTGGCAAAGATGCTGATGCCTACGGCCCAGGCAGGAATCTTGCCGCCACCTGCGAAATACTGCGACGTGTCCTTCTGCTTATGGGCGAAGAATACCCCAGTGCCGATGGCTGCCAGAATGGACAGCAGCACGATAATATAGTCAATCCAATGCATCTTTGTTATTTACGATTTACAGATTTACTATTTATTAGTATTTACAGCTTTTCGCGGATGGCCTGTTCTTCCTCTTGGCTGAGGCGGGTGAGGGGCATCAGCATCCAAGGCTCGCAGAGACCCTTGGTCTGCATCATCACCTTCAGTGCCGTGAGGCTCTGTCCTAAAGTGCGGTCTTTCTGATAAATCTTTGCAATCTCGTTGGTCTCGTCCTGCAAGCGGTTGGCTGTATTCCAGTCGCCCTGCATGGCGGCCTCGAACAGTTGCTGGAACATCTCGGGCACGTAGTTGCCGGTAGAGGGTACGATGCCATTGCCGCCTAACTCCAGCGAGTGTGCGCTCTGTGCTGCCCAGCCGCAGAAGTAGGCAAAGTCGTCGCGTCCCTTGGCAATCTCGATGCACTGCGCCATGCGGTCCAGGTCGCGCTCCGAGTCTTTCAACCCCACAATGTTCGGATGGTCAGCCAGCCTCTTAATCACATCTACGGGAATCGACATATGCGTCGTAGCCAGGATGTTGTAGAGCATCAGCGGCCCGCTGATGCAGTCGGCCAGCGTCTTGTAGTATTCGTACATCTGCTCCTCCGTCAGGGCGTAGTATGTCGGCAGCGTGGCTACGATGACGTCGGCACCCAGCGCCGTGTAGACCTCAGCCTGGCGCACCTGCTCGCTAAAGCAGTTGCCGGTGAGTCCGGCATAGATGAGGATACGCCCGTCAGCAGCCTTCACCGCCGTCTCTACAAACAGCTGCCCATCGGCCTGGCTGACACTGTTGCCCTCGCCGGTCGTTCCCATCAAGAGGGGTGAAACCTTGTTCTGGGCAAAAAAGTCAATAATGCGCTTGACAGCTTCCACGTCCAGCCGTCCGTCCTGTGTAACGGGGGTCACCATCGGCACCACCACGCCACGATACTTACTGTTGTTCATACGCGTTGCAATATTTATACATCTTTATTTCCACAATGATTTTTATCTATCTTATTTTAAAGACGTATGAACTGCCGAATAGTCATCAGTCCCCTCTTCCCGTTTCTCCAATCGTCCTCCAATAACGCTCTAATACTTCTCCGAAAGGTCTCCAATTCTTCTCCGAAAGGTCTCCAATTCCACTCTATTCGAATTCCGTTCAGTTTAAGTCTTCCCTTCGTTCAATGGCCTGTTGTTGTCCGATTGTTGTCCGATTG
>DEWO01000057.1:0-6374 GCA_002363695.1 Prevotella sp. UBA3208 | reverse complement strand
TTGTTGTTCGATTGTTGTTCGATTACTGAACGGACAACAATCGAACATCAAACGTACTTCAATCGCACAGCAGATAGCGTTAGGCATGAGACGAATCGGAGTTGGAGTTGACTGCTGTCGGAGATGTTTATGACTGCTTTCGGAGATGTTTATGACAACTTTCGGAGATGTTTATGACAACTTTCGGAGGGGTGGTGTGGTTATCCGTCTGCTATCGTGGAAGATACGTCGAATTAACGATTTTTTGCAAAAATTTCTCCCCAAAACAGATACATGGTTTTGATATATTTCGTATCTTTGCACTCGATTCCGGTTTGCCAAAACGGGAAACTTTTTTTGAATCGGAAACTAAAAAGTTGTCCAAAACGGAAAACTTTAGCCATGTTTACAATCCTGAAAGTTGGCTTAAAAGAGCCGCTAAGAAAGCAACTATCAATAATATAATATACAATGGAAATCAAGAATTTTACCATTACGAAGCGTGACGGCTCGAAGGATCGCTTCTCGTTAGACAAGATTATGAACGCCATTGTCAAGGCGTTCGAAAGTGTCAATGAACCTGCTGACCTGGGCACGGTCTCCAAGATTCTGAGTCATCTGGACATGCACGATGATATCAAGGTGGAGGACATCCAGAACCAGGTGGAGGAGGCTCTGATGCGCGAGGGCTTCTTCAAGGTCGCCAAGTCGTTTATTCTCTATCGCCAACAGCACACCGAGGACCGTGAGACCCTGGAGAAGATGAATTTCCTGTCAGAGTACATGGAGTCTGTCAATGCTGCAACGGGTTCCAAGTATGACGCTAATGCCAATGTGGAGCACAAGAATATTGCCACTCTGATTGGCGAGCTGCCTAAGTCTAACTTTATCCGTCTGAACCGTCGTCTGCTGACTGACCGTATTAAGAAGATGTACGGCAAGGCACTGGCCGACGAGTACATCGACAAGCTGACCCACCACTTTATATATAAGAACGACGAGACTTCGTTGGCCAATTATTGTGCCTCTATCACAATGTACCCATGGCTGATTGGCGGTACTGTGGCCATTGGCGGCAACTCTACGGCTCCCACCAACCTGAAGTCTTTTGCCGGCGGTTTCGTCAACATGGTGTTCATGGTTTCCTCTATGCTGAGCGGCGCCTGTGCCACGCCCGAGTTCCTGATGTATATGAACTACTTCATCGGCAAGGAGTATGGCAAGGACTACTGGCAGCACCCGGAGCAGCAGGCCGACCTCTCGCTGAAGAAGCGTACCATTGACAAGATTATCACAGACTACTTCGAGCAGATAGTCTATACACTGAACCAGCCTACGGGTGCCCGTAACTATCAGGCCGTATTCTGGAATGTGGCCTACTACGACCGCTACTATTTTGAGTCCATCTTCGGTGAGTTCTACTTCCCCGACGGTTCACAGCCCGACTGGGACGGACTCTCATGGCTGCAGAAGCGCTTCATGAAGTGGTTCAACCAGGAGCGTACCAAGACGCTGCTGACCTTCCCTGTAGAGACGATGGCACTGCTCGTTGACGAGAATGGCGAGTGCAAGGATAAGGAGTGGGGCGACTTCACCGCTGAGATGTATGCCGAGGGCCATTCGTTCTTTACCTACATGAGCGACAATGCCGACTCGCTGAGCTCGTGCTGCCGCCTGCGCAACGAGATTACCGACAACGGTTTCTCCTATACATTAGGTGCCGGTGGCGTGTCGACAGGTTCCAAGTCGGTGCTGACCATCAATCTGAACCGCTGCATCCAGTATGCCGTCAACCACAAGATGGACTATCTGGAGTATCTGGGGGGCATCATCGACCTGTGCCACAAGGTGCAGACGGCCTACAACGAGAATCTGAAGGAGTTGCAGGCGCACGGTATGCTGCCTCTGTTCGATGCGGGCTACATCAACATCAGCCGCCAGTATCTGACCATAGGTATCAACGGACTGGTGGAGGCTGCAGAGTTCATGGGGCTCAAGATTACGCCCAACGACGACTACAAGAAGTTTGTGCAGGGCATCCTGGGACTCATCGAGAAGTACAACAGGCAGTATCGCACCAAGGAACTGATGTTCAACTGCGAGATGATACCTGCGGAGAACGTAGGTGTGAAACATGCCAAGTGGGACCGTGAGGACGGCTATTTCGTTCCTCGCGACTGCTATAACTCCTATTTCTACGTGGTAGAGGACGACTCGCTGAGCGTCATCGACAAGTTCAAGTTGCACGGACGTCCTTACATTGAGCACCTCACCGGCGGCTCTGCCCTGCACATGAATCTGGACGAACACTTGTCAAAGCAGCAGTATCTGCACCTGCTGAAGGTGGCTGCCCAGGAAGGTTGTAACTACTTCACCTTCAACATCCCCAACACCGTCTGCAACGAGTGTGGGCATATTGACAAGCGCTATCTGAAGGAGTGTCCTCACTGTCATTCCAAGAACGTGGACTATATGACCCGTATCATTGGCTACCTGAAGCGCGTCTCCAACTTCTCACAGCCCCGTCAGGAGGAGGCAGCACGTCGTTTCTATGCTCATGCGGAGGCTTAAACCATGCTGAAATACGTTAATACAGGAATCGTTTTCCAGGAGATACCCGACGAAGTGACACTGGCTATTAATATTTCCAATTGCCCGTGTCACTGTCCGGGGTGTCACAGTAAGTACCTGTGGGAGGATATAGGTATGCCGCTCAATACGGATGCCATTGACGACTTTGTGTCGCAGTACGGCACCGACATTACCTGTATCTCCTTCATGGGTGGCGATGCTGATCCGAAAGGGGTAAATCTGCTCGCACAGTATATTCACGAGTATCATCCCCAGTTCCATGTGGCCTGGTATAGCGGTCGCATACGCATACCCTCGGTGGTCAACAAAGAAGACTTCGACTATATCAAGGTGGGACCCTATATCAAGCATCTGGGTTCCTTGAAGTCGGCCACCACCAACCAGCGCCTCTACCGTCGTCTGATGGACGGCACCTTCGAAGACATCACCTACCGTTTCTGGCGCCGGCAGGACATGGCGATATAAGATAGTTACATAGTCCTGTTGTAGGTTCGGTAACCGTACACGATGATGACCAGGAAACAGATGAACGGCAGGACGAACGATACATTGACAGCAGGCATTCCGAAAAGGGTATGCTGATCAATGATGCTTGCCTGAAGGGGCGGGAGCACTGAGCCGCCAAGGATGGCCATGATGAGTCCGGCGGCACCGAACTTGGCATCGTCGCCAAGACCCTGCAGGGCGATGCCGTAGATGGTGGGGAACATGAGCGACATGCAGGCAGAGATGGCTACCAGGCAGTAGAGTCCCCAGCGCCCGTCGATGAAGATGACACCCAGCGTCAGCAGGGCTCCTACCACAGCCAGTATGCCTAACAGTGCACCGGCATTGACATATTTCAGGAAGTAGGTGCAGATGAATCGTGAGGTGACGAAGATGACCATGGCTACAATGTTGTAGGTCTGTGACATCACCTCGGCCTCCTGCTCGGTCATCCCTTCATTCATCAACACGCGCGTACCATATTGTATTATGAATGTCCAACACATAATCTGTACGCCTACGTAGAAGAACTGAGCTATAACACCTTCGCGATAGTAGTCGATCTTGACAATGCGTTTTAGCGTAGCCAGTGGGTGGACATCGTGGTTCTTGTCAGCATTATGGGGCATCTTGGTCAGCCAGATGACGGCCAGCATGACGGCAATGATGGCACCGATGGCCAGGTAAGGGGCAATGAGCACTGAGAGGTCAGCGTCGCGCATAGCCGAGAACTGGGCATCGTCCAGCAGGGCACGCTCCTCGGTGGAAGCAGGATTAAGCTTAGCCTGAATAAAGTTCATGGCGACATACATGCCACAGAGCGACCCCATGGGATTGAAACACTGGGCCATGTTCAGACGTCGGGTAGCCGTTTCCTCCGTTCCCATTGAGAGAATATAAGGATTGCACGACGTCTCCAGGAACGACAGACCGCATGTGAGTATGAAGTAGGCTACCAGAAACGGATAGTACATACCCGTCCATGAGGCAGGGAGGAATAGCAGTGCACCTGTTGCGTAGAGTCCCAGTCCCATCAGTACGCCGGCCTTGTACGAATATTTGCGTATGAACATGGCCGCAGGAAAGGCCATGGCGAAATAGCCTCCATAGAAGGCTACCTGTACCAGTGCACCGTCCGTGACACTCATACGGAATATCTTTGAGAATGCTTTCACCATCGGGTTGGTAATATCGTTGGCAAAGCCCCACAGGGCAAAGCACGAAGTGATGAGAATAAAGGGCACCAGATAGCTGACGCCGTCCTTCGATAGAATGGGTTGGTTGTTCTTCTGCATGACTTGTTCGGGTAGTATTGTTTTTAAGTTTGGCTGCAAAGTTAATGGAAATCAGCCGAAAATCAAAACAAAAATGGTATTTATTTTTCGTATATCTTAAAGAATGTTAGTTATGAGGACACTCATTAAACCCATTCGTCCTTTTAGCGTTAAAAGTAAAAAAGAGTATAACTCAAAAACATATATATAATGAAAAGACTTTTTTTAATGGCTGCTGTGCTGACTACGGCAGTAACTGCCAGTGCTCAGTATCCTGATTTGACTGGCGAGGCCAAGCGTTACATTGAGGGCCAGAAGAAACAGTGGCAGGCTCACAGCGACTCTGCGTGGGCTGTAGCATTCCCTATTGTAGTAGAAGAGGCTAAGGCTGGTCGTCCTTACGTACCCTGGGCCAGTATGCCCTACGACCTGCGTCAGGCAAAGATTCCCGCATTCCCAGGAGCTGAAGGTGGTGGTATGTACACCTTTGGCGGACGTGGCGGCAAGGTGCTGACGGTGACGACACTGGCCGACGACGGTCCTGGCTCGTTCCGATGGGCCTGTGAGCAGGGCGGTGCACGCATCGTGGTGTTCAACGTGTCGGGTATTATCCGGCTGAAGTCGCCTATCTATGTGCGTGCTCCTTATATTACCATTGCCGGTCAGACGGCTCCCGGCGACGGTGTCATCATTGCGGGTGAGTCGTTCCAGGTCGATACCCACGACGTGATTGTGCGCCATATGCGCTTCCGTCGCGGTGAGACACAGGTAACCTATCGTGAGGACTCTTTCGGTGGTAACCCTGTCGGTAATATCATGATTGACCACTGCTCGTGCGAATGGGGACTGGACGAGAACATCTCTTTCTATCGCCATATGTTCGACCTGAACGACGGCAAGGCCAAGCGCAAGACACCTACGGTCAATGTGACCATCCAGAACACGATTTCTGCCAAGGCACTTGACACATGGAACCATGCGTTCGGCTCAACGATTGGCGGTGAGAACACTACTTTTATGCGTAACCTCTGGGCTGACAATACAGGCCGTAACCCCAGTGTAGGTTGGGCTGGTGTCTTTAACTTCATCAATAATGTGGTCTACAACTGGGTGCACCGTACAGCCGACGGCGGCGAATTTCGTTCGATGTTCAACTTCATCAACAACTACTACAAGCCGGGGCCTCTCACTCCGAAGGATGAGGCAGTAGGACACCGTATCATCAAGGCCGAGAGCCGTTCCGAGGGCCTGTTCCCCTTCAAGCAGTTTGGCCGTGTCTATGCCCACGGTAACATCATGGAGGGCTATCCTGAGATTACCAAGGACAACTGGAAGGGTGGCGTACAGACAGCCGACAAGGACGGTGAGATGGACGAGACCGAACTGACGCTCATGCGCTCCGACGAGCCCTTCACCAGACCTTTCCTTACCATCATGGACACTCGTAACGCCTACCAGTGGGTGCTGAACAACGTCGGTGCTACCATCCCCTGCCGCGACATTGTCGACCAGCGCATCTGCGAGGAAGTACGCACAGGCAAGGCTTATTATGTAGAAGACTATGAGAAGAAAGTCAAGGACAACCCCTATGGCGATATGTGGGGATTGAGCAAGAAGTCGATGAACGAAGAGGGACTTTTCAAGTATCGCCGTCTGCCTAAGGACAGCTACAAGGATGGCATCATCACCGACCCCCGGCAGATGGGCGGCTATCCCGAATATCGTACCTGGAAGCCTTGGAAGGACGCTGACGGAGACGGAATGCCTAACTTCTGGGAGGTTGAGAACGGTCTTGACCCCAATGATCCCAGCGATGCCAACAAGGACTGCACAGGTGATGGCTATACCAACATCGAGAAGTATATCAACGACATTCCTACCAATGTCAAGGTGGACTGGACAGACCTCAAGAACAACCACGACACGCTGGTGAAACGTCTCAACTAAAAGTTTACAACTATGAAGAAGGTTCTGTTTGCAGCAATCGTATCACTGTTTTCCCTAACAGCCAGTGCACAACTGGTGGCGCTAAACGACGAAGGG
>DEWO01000131.1 GCA_002363695.1 Prevotella sp. UBA3208 | reverse complement strand
TGCAGGGGGATGTGGCGGGCCCACTCCTCGAAGGCGTCGCCGTTGATGCCGAAGCCGTAGTTGCGGGCCAGCGTCGTGAAGTAGGCTTCTTCCCACGAGCCGCCCGCCTGTTGTGCCCGTTGCTGGATGGCTATGGTCTTCTGCTCCAGGCGCTCGGTCTGCAGGGCTGCCATCCACGAGTGGACGGTGAGGCGTGTCAGGCTGGGGATGATGCGGTAGCAGGGTGGGTAGGAGTCGGTCTTCAGCAACTCTTCGTAGTTGTCGCGGACAGCGTCAGGAACGGTCATCACCACCTGTGGCACGAAGTCGCCCTTCAGGGTCTGGACGTCACGGTCGGCCTGGCTCACGACGTGCAGCACCACGTTGTCGTAGTTGGCATCCGTATGGTGGCCGTGCTGGTACCAGTGGGACGAACGGTCGTGCAACTCGACATTGCCCACCCATAGCGTGCCGCCTATCTTCACCTTGGCGTTGAAGAAGTCGGGGCCTGCATGACGGTTGTGCAGCCCGGGGTCGAGTACCTCTACGGGGCGTCCGTCGGTGGTCTCCAGTCCGGCGGCAGGCCACATTTTGTGCTTCCAGCAGTAGTGCAATAGTTGTTCCATGATGCAAAAGTAGTAAATAATTGTGAATTATGAATGGGGAATTGACAACTTTTTCGTATCTTTGCCCGAAGAAACATTAAAACGCAAGGTTATGAGTAAGCACAAGAGTGGAAAACGGTTAAATAAGAAAATGCTGGTGGAGATGCTGCAGACACTGTTCCAGCGGAGTCCGAACGAGTCGTTCTCGTTCAAGGATATCTTCAAGAGCCTGAAGCTTTCGACTCATCCGGCCAAGATGATGGCCGTGGAGACGATGGACGAGATGGCGTGGGACGACTATCTGACCAAGACCAGTGAAAACTCGTACCGCCTGAACCTGAAGAACCAGGTGCAGGAGGGAACCTTCATCCGCAAGGCCAACGGCAAGAACTCGTTCCAGCCCGACGACGGCGGCAAGCCTATCTTCGTGTCGGAGCGCAACTCGCTGTTCGCCATGAACGGTGACCGCGTGCGGGTGGCCATGATGGCCCGTCGCGAGAAGCACATCAAGGAGGCGATGGTCATTGAGATACTGTCGCACAAGGTTGACCAGGCCGTCGGCAAGCTGAAAGTGGAGAAGGACTATGCGTTCCTGATTACTGAGGGCAACATCTTCGTCCATGACATCTTCATTCCCAAGAAGAAGCTGAAGGGCGGCAAGGACGGCGAGAAGGCCGTAGTGCGCATCACGCAGTGGCCGTCGAAGGACTCGAAGAACATTGTCGGCGAGGTGATTGACATTCTGGGCAAGGAGGGCGACAACAATGTGGAGATGCACGCCATCCTGGCACAGTATGGATTGCCTTATAAGTATCCGAAACACGTGGAGGATGCTGCCGAGAAGATTGATCCGGGCATTACTCCTGCCGAGATAGCCCGTCGCGAGGACTTCCGCGATGTCTTCACCTGTACCATCGACCCCAGGGATGCCAAGGACTTTGACGATGCACTGAGTATCAGGAAGCAGGGCAAGCTGTGGGAAGTCGGCGTACACATTGCCGACGTCAGCCACTATGTCACGGAAGGTTCCGTCATAGACAAGGAGGCCGTGAAGCGAGCCACCAGCGTCTATCTGGTTGACCGCACCATCCCCATGCTGCCCGAACGGCTGTGTAACTTCATTTGCTCGCTGCGCCCCGATGAAGAGAAACTGACCTATAGCGTCATCTTCCTGCTGGACGACGAGGCGAACGTGAAGGACTTCCATATTGCCCATACAGTCATCAGGAGCAACCGCCGCTATGCCTACGAGGAGGTGCAGGAGATACTGACGGGCAAGGACGGCGACTATGCCGCCGAACTGCGTACGCTGGACCGCCTGGCCAAGTGCCTGCGGGAGCGCCGCTTCAAGGGTGGCGCCGTGAAGTTCGACCGCGAGGAGCTGCACTTCGACATCGACAAGGACGGCAAGCCGACCCGTGCGTACTTCAAGAAGTCGAACGATGCCACGCAGCTCATTGAGGAGTTCATGCTGCTGGCCAACCGCACGGTGGCCGAGAGCATCGGCAAGGTGAAAAAGGGCACCAAGGCCAAGACGCTGCCCTACCGTATTCACGACCAGCCCGACCCCACCAAGCTGGAGACGCTGCGCGAGTTTGTCACCAAGTTCGGCTACAAGCTGAAGACGGCAGGCACGAAGGGGGCCATATCGAAGTCGCTCAATGCGCTGATGGACGGCTGTCAGGGTAAGCGCGAGCAGAAGCTGATAGAGACCGTCGCCCTGCGGGCCATGATGAAGGCCAAGTACTCGACGCACAACATCGGCCACTACGGACTGGCCTTTGACTACTACACCCACTTCACGTCGCCCATCCGCCGCTATCCCGACACGATGGTACACCGTCTGCTGACCAAGTATCAGGACGGTGCCCGCAGTGCCAACCAGCAGAAGTACGAGGAGTTGTGTGAGCACTGCTCAGACATGGAGCAGGTGGCCCAGCAGGCCGAGCGCGACAGCATCAAGTACAAGATGGTGGAGTTCATGGAGGACAAGATAGGCAACGAGTACGACGCCCACATCTCGGGCATCCAGTCGTACGGCATCTACTGCGAGATAGACGAGAACCACTGCGAGGGCATGGTACCCATGCGCGATTTGGACGATGACTACTATGACTTCGACGAGCGCAACTACTGTCTGGTGGGCCGTCGCCATCATCAGAAGTACCAGTTGGGCGATCCTGTCCGCATCAAGGTGGCCCGTGCCAATCTGGAGAAGCGCCAGCTGGACTTCACCCTGGCCGAGGAGGATGTGAAAGGCAAAAAGGCAAGAAAGTAATAAACTTCAAACAACACTGAATACTAAGCGATGAAAAAGATTGTAACCTTCGGAGAGTTGCTGCTCCGATTCTCGAAGCCCGGTCAGCTGCGACTGACCCAGGGCGACATGTTTACCAGCAAGTATGGCGGCAGCGAGGCCAATGTGGCCGTGTCGCTGGCCATGCAAGGAGAAAATGTGACGTACATCACCCGTCTGCCCAATACACCCGTCGGACAGGCTGGTGTGGAGAGTCTGGCCCAATTGGGCGTGGACGTCAGCCATGTGGTGTATGGTGGTCAGCGCATTGGCACCTACTACTTCGAGCCTGCCGCCGGAATGCGTGCCGCCAAGGTGGTGTACGACCGTACCGGCTCGGCTTACTACGACCTGCAGCCGGGCATGATTCCCTGGCGCGAGATACTGCAGGGTGCTGACATCTTCCAGGTGTCGGGCATCACGGCTGCCATCTCGCAGCAGGCTGCCGATGCGACCTTCGAGGCACTGGACATAGCTGAGGAGATGGACATCACCATCTCGTTCGACATCAACTACCGCAAGAACCTGTGGAAGTATGGTGCCGACCCAAGGGAAACACTGCGGCGTATGCTACGACGTTGCGACATGATGTTTGGCGACGCCATTGAGTTCGACTGGATTTCCGAGCATCCCCAGCCACCGTTTACGGCTACCGACTCCAACTTCAAGATGCAGATACCCGAGTATCGCGAGTGGTTCGACGAGTTGCACCGCGACTATCCCCGTTGCCGCCAGTGGCTTATGGGTATGCGCAACATCGTCGACTCGCAGCACCACACGCTGACCGCCCTGCTGTGGACGGACGGCACGCTGCTCGAGGCACCCATCGTCGACATTCCCGACGTCGTGGACCCGGTGGGTGTGGGTGATGCCTTCATGGGCGGCTTCCTCCACGCCATCAGCCTCTTCCCTGACGACTGCCAGCGCCAGCTCGACTACTCGCTGGCCGCTGCCTCGCTGAAGAACACCATCCCCGGCGACTTCAACCTGTCGACCGAAGAGGAAATCCTCGACGTCCTGGAACACCGTTTCAACGCCAAGACGCTCTACAAGACAATAGAATAAAGAAGAACTATATTATCATTTTAAGATTTATGAAGAAGCTATTAACACTCGCACTGATGCTCGTCACCATGCTGACGGCACAGGCACAAAATGACCCCTACAAGGCAGAGATGGATGGATACCAGGCACAAGAGCAAACCATCTATGATGAATATAAAGAGCTCTTTCAGCAGCAGTCGCAAAAGCAGACAGCCGAAGGCCAGGCACGTATTGAACAGCTTGAGGCTCAGCTCGAAGCTATCGATAAAAAGAAGGTCGACCTCGTCGTGCGCATAGCCAAAGAGCAGCACGACACGCAATTGGCAGTACCCTACATCAAGGATGCAGCCTATTCATTCGATTTCGAACAGTTCACTGCCGTGCTCGATCCCACTGCCGCCTACTACAACAGCCCCGAGCTGGACAAGGTCAAACAACTTTACGAGGGTATGAAGAAGCGCCAAACGGGCATCCTGTTCCACGAGCTCGAGATGCAGGACATGGATGGCAATACCGTCAAGCTAAGCCAGTGGGCAGGCAAGGGCCGGTATGTGATGGTCGACTTCTGGGCTTCCTGGTGCGGCCCCTGCCGTCGGGAGATGCCCAATGTGGTGGCCAACTACGAGAAGTATCACCAGAAAGGCTTCGAGGTGGTAGGAGTGTCTTTTGACCAAAAGAAAGACGCTTGGGTCAATGCCGTCCGGCAGATGGGTATGAAGTGGCCTCAGATGAGCGATCTCAAGGGTTGGAAATGTGCAGCCGCTGAAGCCTATGGCATCTTCAGCATCCCTTCCAGTGTGTTGCTTGATCCGCAGGGCAAGATTGTCGCCGCCAACCTTCGCGGCAAAGGCCTCGGACAGAAGCTCAAGGAAATATACGGAGAATAACCCCGCCTTTTTTTCTTCAGGGGAATGCAACGCCACACTCTGACCAACGGTCAGAGAATGCAACGCCACACTCTGACCAACGGTCAGAGAATGCAACGCCACACTCATATCCTTAGGTGTGAGAATCTCACTATTTTATTATCTTTGCACTCCAATGATATTACAGTCGGCTCTTCTCGGCATTGCCGGCTCCGGTGCCCCAACTGTAGTTTGTATTCCGCAAATCCCGCTGTGTTGCTCTCCTTGATGCGCGTGTCGGAGGCAGGCACCCATCCTTCTTCGTTCTGGCTGATGCCTGTACTGTGGGTATTGGTGGTCTCGGTTCCCACGCTCAGTTCACCCTTCCACACGGGATAGGAGAGTACAAGTTTGGCTGCCAGCATCCTGCGACGGTCCTCAGCATTGCTGTGAACGTCACGGTCTTCCAGTTCGTCGCTCCGTTCCGTTTCCTCATCGCGGCGGACGCTCTTCTGCCAGAGCCAGGAGCCATTGAAGTCGATGCCCAGTTTCCCGATCTTGCCGACATAGTAGATGTTGGCATCATGGTCGGGTATGGTGGTGTGGTTG
>DEWO01000160.1:27105-27884 GCA_002363695.1 Prevotella sp. UBA3208 | reverse complement strand
GTGCTGACCGACTTCGTGAAGTGTACGCGCGAGATGGTGCTCAACGGCAACACGGTGAAGGTGGGCAACCTGGCCATCTTCAAGGCCACCGTGGAGTCGAACGGTCTGGAGGTGCTCTACGACGCCCAAAGCGACAAGGTGGCTTCGGCCACGATGGGCACGCTGAAGGAGGGCGACAAGACCGGCGCTGCCGTGAAGGCCATCAAGCTGCTGGCTCAGTCGACTGGCGACTTCACCCGCGACGAGCTGAAGAAGGACGTCAAGCTGAGCTGGACGGACAAGACCAAGGCGGAGATTGCAGCAGCCAAGGGCGAGGGTGGAGCCGCAGCCAACACCTCTGGAGGCGGTGGAACCAGTACGGGCGGTAACACCCAGCAGGGTGGCTCGACGGGTGGCAACACTGACAACGGTGGCAACACGGGCGGCGGTTCGACCGACCCGACTCCGGACCCGGACGGCGGCTCCAACTCGGACGAGTAGAAGCAAGAGGGGCTGGCAGACAATGAGGGCTGCCGGTCCTCTCTTTTTTTGTCCGCAGACTTGGCGATAGGAAAAGGGGCTATTATGGTGAATAATTGCAATATTTTAACCGAAAATCCGCTTTTTTGTTGGCGTTTATAATAAAAAGGTGTAACTTTGCAAAAGATTTGAGTGAAAAATAAACTAAACAAAAAAATGAAGAATCCGTTGCGTAGTGCTGTATGCACTGAAGGTAGAAGAATGGCCGGAGCCCGCGCTTTGTGGGTGGCTACAGGTATGAAACAAGAGCAGTTTGGCAA
>DEWO01000160.1:19415-26964 GCA_002363695.1 Prevotella sp. UBA3208 | reverse complement strand
GAGAAAATGGGATGCTATGCCGCCGAGTTCAACACCATTGCTATTGACGATGGTATTGCCATGGGGCACGATGGTATGCTGTACTCGCTTCCCTCGCGTGACATCATTGCCGACTCCGTTGAGTATATGGTCAATGCCCACAAGGCAGATGCCATGATTTGCATCTCCAATTGTGACAAGGTGACACCGGGTATGCTGATGGCCGCCATGCGGCTGAACATTCCTACCGTCTTCTGTTCGGGTGGTCCTATGGAGGCTGGCCGCTGGCGTGGCGAGAATGCCGACCTGATTACGGCTATGGTAAAAGGTGCCGACCCCTCTGTGACCGACGAGGAGATGAAGGAAATCGAGCGTTGTTCGTGTCCCGGCTGTGGCAGCTGCTCGGGTATGTTTACCGCCAACTCCATGAACTCGCTGACAGAGGCTATCGGACTCTCGCTTCCTGGCAATGGCACTATTCTGGCCACGCATACCAATCGTATAGAACTGTTCCGCCAGGCAGCCCGCCAGATAGTGAAAAATGCCTTCGCTTATTATGAGGATGGCGACGAGAGCGTGCTGCCTCGCAACATTGCTACCCGTCAGGCTTTCCTCAATGCCATGACGCTCGACATTGCCATGGGTGGCTCGACGAATACCGTGCTTCACCTGCTGGCTGTAGCCCAGGAGGCAGGTGCCGACTTTACCATCGGCGATATTGATGCACTGAGCCGCAAGACCCCGTGCCTCTGCAAGTTGGCTCCGAATACCCAGAAGTACAGCGTCCAGGAGTGCAATCGTGCAGGTGGCATTCTCGGCATCATGAACGAACTCTCGAAGGGTGGCCTGATTGACGGCTCTGCACCGCGTGTGGACGGCATGACACTGGGCGAGGCGATGAAGAAATACAGCATTGTGGACGGCCCTGTCGACGCAGAGGCCAACCGCATCTACCAGTCGGCTCCCGGCAACCGCTTCTCAACCAAGATGGGCAGCCAGTCGGCAGAGTGGGGCACGCTGGATACTGACCGCCGGAACGGTTGCATTCGCGACCTGGAACATGCCTACACCAAGGACGGTGGCCTGGCAGTCCTCTTTGGCAACATTGCCCAGGATGGTTGCGTCGTCAAGACGGCCGGTGTCGACGAGAGCCTGTGGCACTTCGAGGGCCCTGCCGTCTGCTTCGACTCACAGGAAGATGCCTGTGAGGGCATCTTGGGCGGCAAGGTGAAGAAGGGCGACTGCGTCGTCATCACCCACGAGGGTCCGAAGGGCGGTCCCGGTATGCAGGAGATGCTTTATCCTACCTCCTATATCAAGAGTATGCACATGGGCAAGGAGTGCGCCCTGATTACCGACGGCCGCTTCTCAGGCGGTACGTCCGGCCTGAGCATCGGACACATCTCGCCCGAGGCTGCTGCCGGTGGCAACATCGGAAAAATCAAGGATGGCGACATCATAGTCATTGACATACCCAATCGTCAGATTAACGTGAAGCTGAGCGATGAAGAACTGGCTAAGCGTCCGCAGCAACCCCTGAAGCGCAACCGTCAGGTCAGCAAGGCTTTGCGAGCCTACGCCCAGAGCGTATCGTCGGCCGACAAGGGAGGCGTCAGGGTGATTGAATGATATTATGTTAAAAGTGAAACTTTCTCAACGTTCCACCCTGCCGCACTAAAAAATCCCCAGAAACTGCGAGAATGTCGGGAAAAAACACTATCTTTGCAGTCAGAAACAGATTAAACGTTAGGATTATGGCAACAACGACCGCAAGAAGACAGCAGACCACACATCCCATGAGCTACTACTGGAACGTGGTAAAGGACATGAACGACAGCCAGAAACTGGAACTGATAGCAATACTGGCCGAGAGCATAAAACCTGCTGCTGCCAATGGCAAAATGAAGGCTGAGGATGATTCCCTTCCCCGCTACACGCTGAAGGAGATGAACGCCCTGCTTGACGAGGCAGAAGCTAACTTCGCGGCAGGCAAGGGCATACCCGACGAAGAGGCATGGGACGACCTGGACGAGGAACTTGCCCGCCAGAAGCAGGAAGAAATGACAATGGCAGAAACAGTATGAAAGTGATTTGGGACCCTCAGGCCAAGAAGAACAGAAGCCAGGTTGCCGACTATATCCGTCGGCAGTTCGGAGCCAGACGCAAAATACGTTTTCTGCAAGAAGTGCGTGAGATTACCAATAAACTTCGCTCTGCCCCGTACATTGGAAAAATCGACCCGCTCTTTGAAGACCGTTCCAGGACTTATCGCAGCATCATCGTGAATGGTCTGAACAAGATAGTGTATTTCGTTGAGGACGACACCATCTATATCGCTGCTTTCTGGGACACACGAATGAATGACGAGGGACAGGCTGCAACGGTGGAATAGCGTGCCGTGTCTTATCCGAACAGTGCGCGGAGGGCTTCTTCGACCTTGCGGACGGGGACGAGCTCAATCTTGAACTTCTTCCGGTTCAGGCCCGAGAGGTTGTACTTGGGGATGATGATGTGTGAGAATCCAAGTTTCTCGGCCTCAGAGATGCGTTGCTCGATGCGGGCCACGGGGCGTACCTCGCCCGACAGGCCGACCTCGCCGGCCATGCACCAGCCTTCTTCGATGGGCGTATCGACATTGCTGCTCAGCACGGCGGCAATGACGGAGAGGTCCATGGCCATGTCGGTCACTCGCAGACCGCCGGCAATATTCAGGAATACGTCTTTCTGCATCAGCTTGAAGCCCACGCGCTTTTCCAGCACGGCCAGGAGCATATTCAGGCGGCGCTGGTCGAAGCCGGTGGCTGAGCGCTGGGGAGTGCCGTATGCCGCTGACGAGACCAGTGCCTGCGTCTCGACCAGAAAGGGGCGGACACCCTCGATGGCCGACGAGATGGCCACGCCCGAGAGCCCGTCATGGTCTTCCGTCAGCAAGAGTTCTGACGGGTTGGAGACTTGGCGGAGTCCGGTCTGCTGCATTTCGTAGATGCCTAATTCCGACGTGCTTCCGAATCGGTTCTTGATGCTTCGCAGGATGCGGTACATATAGTGCTGGTCGCCCTCGAACTGGATGACGGCATCGACAATGTGTTCCAGGATTTTGGGACCGGCCAGCGAGCCCTCTTTGGTAATATGGCCAATCAGAATGACGGGAACGCCCGAGGTCTTGGCAAAACGTAATAGGGCAGAGGCACATTCGCGTACCTGGGCTATGCTGCCCGCGCTGCTTTCTACATCTTCAGTCGAAATGGTCTGTATCGAGTCGATGATGACCAGTTCGGGCTGTACTTCCTTGATGTGGTCGAAGATGTTTTCCAAGGAGTTCTCGCAGAGAATCAGGAAGTTTTCATTCTCCTTGTGCGGAATACGCTCGGCACGCATCTTCAGCTGGTGGGCGCTCTCCTCACCGCTGACGTAGAGTATGCGCCTGTCTGTCAGCTGGAGCATGGTCTGCAGCGAGAGCGTAGACTTGCCAATGCCTGGCTCGCCGCCCAGCAGCACAATGCTGCCGGGCACCAGTCCGCCGCCAAGTACCCGGTTCAACTCGTCGTCGTGCATGTCGATGCGCGGGTCGTCGTGGGCGGAAATCTCTTTCAGCCGCAGCACCTTGTTCTCTGCAAGCAGCGTGTGGCGCGCATTTTGTCGCAGCTGGTGGCCTGCCGATGCAGCAGCCGATGTGGCTGCAACCTGTTTGCGCGTGTCGGCCACCTTGATTTCCTTGAAGGTGTTCCATTGTCCGCAGGCCGGACACTTGCCTATCCATTTCGCTGATTCCTGTCCGCAGTTCGAGCAGACGTACATTGTCTTGTCTTTTGCCATAATGATTGCAAAAGTACGGAAAATCTTGCAGAACTGCAAATAATTTCGTACTTTTGCACTCGGTTATGAAGAAAACAGTACCTATTATCATATTAGCATGTCTGCTGATGGTTGGCTGCGGACAGTCGTATGAAGAAACGAAACGGCAGACCCGCCAGCAGCGGCGCGAGGCCATGCGCAAGGACTCGGCCGCACTGAAGGTGGCCGTCATGCCTACCTTGGACTGCCTGCCGCTCTATGTGGCAGAGCATTATCAGTTGTTCGATACCCTGCGGGGTGGCGTGAGGCTGAAGTTCTATATGGCCCAGATGGATTGCGACACCGCATTGGAGCGTGGCAGAGTGGAAGGTTCGATTACGGACTTGGTGCGTGCCAAGCGTATGGAGAAACGCGGGCTGAAGCTTCGTTATGCGGCTGCAACGAATAGCAGCTGGCAACTGATAGCAAACCGTAACGCCCGAGTGCGTCAGCTGAAACAGTTGGACGACAAGATGGTGGCCATGACCCGTTTCTCGGCCACTGATTTGCTGACAGACCGTGTGGTCGATTCGGTGAAGCTGGACAAAGACCGCGTGTTCAAGGTGCAGATAAATGATGTCAGTGTGCGGCTGCTGATGTTGCAGAACAACGAGATGGATGCCATGTGGCTGGCTGAACCCCACGCCACGGCAGCCAGAATGCTGAAGAATAATGTCGTGTATGACACCCGAAAGGAGGACATTCTGCTGGGAGTGCTGGCTTTCCGCGAGAAGGAAATGCAGCGTCAGGAGCGTGCCAAGCAACTGGAGTTGTTTGTCAATGCCTACAACCAGGCGTGTGACTCTATCAATAAGTATGGGGTACGCAAGTATCGGGACTTGATAGTGAAACGCTGTCGTGTGAAAAAGAATATGGTTGATTCGCTGCCTGACCGGCTGCGCTTTGACCATGCACGAGGACCGCGCGAGAAGGATGTCAAACTGGCAGAAAAATGGCTCGGTATAAAATAGAAGCGTATGGAAACGACTGCTAAGGCAACGGAACGGCTGTGTCTGGAACTGATGACGGGCAATGTCGGCAGGGCTATCGCAGAGATGGAAACCTATCTGGCTGCATGGCCCCAACAGCAGACCCGGGAACGGCTCACAGCCATCAAGGAGGACTATATGCTGATGTCGGAATACTGGCGTAAAGGGACAGAAGACCCCAAAAGGCCCGAACTGTATATGAAACTGCTGCAGCGAGTCTATGTCTTGTATGCTAATCTGGCCATCTATCACCGTCAGAATGCCTCTTCGTACCTGACAGGTATCTGTCGCTCAGCTCGCCAGCAGAACCGCACATGGTCGGTAAGTGCCATCCGCAGCGAGATGGAGAACTTTGTGAGCGAGGTGGCCATGCTGGAACTGGAACCGGAACATACGCGGGCGGAGAAGGCTGAACAGCTGTACCGCCAGCATCAGCAGGAGATGAACCTGTTGTTCAACTATGTGCTGACGTCGCGGATGTGGACGGAGGGCGTAGGGCGTGAGTTTACGGAATTGCTGCTGTCGCCGACGGTGGACAATGTGGACCAACAGCTGATTCTCTCGGCGGTCATGCTCTCGGCCATGAACCAGTTTGACATGGTGAAGTTCCGCGTGCTGACGGAAGTCTATCGTCATTCGCAGGACGAGTATGTACGCCAGCGGGCTTTGGTAGGCTGGGTGCTTGTGCTGAACGACGACTGGCAGCGCGTCTATCCGGAACAGCGCCAGATAGTAGTTAAAATGTTACAATCCGAGGCGGTTTGTAAAGAACTGACCGAGCTGCAGATACAGTTGATATATGCCCAGAATGCCGAGAGCGACACTCAGACCATTCAGAAGGAAATCATGCCTGACCTGCTGAAGAATAACCAGTTCCGGGTGACTCGCAATGGCATAGAAGAGGTGGAGGAAGACTCGCTGGAAGATGTGCTGCATCCCGAAGCGTCCGAACAGCGCATGGAAAAACTGGAGGCCAGTTTCCAACGCATGGTTGACATGCAGAAGCAGGGGGCAGACATCTATTTTGGCGGCTTCTCGCAGATGAAGCGCTATCCGTTCTTCTATGATACGAGCAACTGGCTGGTGCCTTTCTACTTGCAGCATCCGGATATCGCCCAGTTTGTGAAGAGACTGAAGGGAAACCGATTCTTGGAGAGCATCATGCAGCGTGGCCCGTTCTGTAACAGTGATAAATATTCGTTTCTCATCGCCTTCCAGGAAGTCGTAGACCATCTGCCTGCCAGCATGAGGGACCTGATGAATCGTGGGGAGGCTGCCATGGGTGAGTTTGAACAGCCGGAGGAGCAATTGTCTGCTGCTTATATTCGTCGTATATACTTGATGGACTTGTACCGGTTCTTCCGGCTATTCCCCAATCGTTCCTCGTTGAAGAATCCTTTTGAGAAGGAGATGAACCACAATTCCGAAGTAGACTTCTTTAGTAAGCGCCAGTTTATGCATACTCCTCTGGAACCTTATAAGCGGGAGATTGTAGGCGTCTTGATGCGCTATGGCTATGATATAGAAGCAGAATGTCTGCTGGATACCTTTCCACCTGAGATGCGGGACGCACAGTTCTTCCTGTGGGTGAAAGACTATGACAGTGTCCTAAGGCTGGAGCCTGATAATGAGAAAGCATTGGCTGGCCATGCCCGCGAAGCATTCAAAAAGGAAAACTATGAGGTGGCTGCTGATGACTATGAACGCCTATTGCTCTACCAGCCTGGGAAAGTCAGCTATATGCTCAACATGGCTGTCTGTCTGGTTAAACAAGAGGAGTATGAGGACGCGCTGAAGCTGCTCTATCAGTTGAACTATGAACATGCGGACGATGACAATGTGAATCGGGTGCTGGCATGGACGCTGACCTGTGACGGGAGGTTGGAACAGGCCGAGAAAATGTATCAGCAACTGATTGCCGCTGAACAGCCCGTGGGGGAGGATTTTATGAATTATGGCTATTGTCTGTGGCTCATGGGCCGAATAGAGGAGGCTGCCCGATGCATCAAGAAAAATCTCGAACTGACAGGTCATAGTTTCGATTTCCCCTTTGATACCTTAGACGAGATGTGGCTCAAGAAGAAAGGCATCAGCGAGATGGAGATGAACATGATGGAGACGCTGGTACTGTCGTTGTCCTAAAGGAACGGCTGTAACAGGTGGGCGAACCAGCCGACAAACTTCTGCCAGCCCGTTCGGAACTCGTCCCATGACTCTTCTGTCAGGCGGAACGACTTCTGTTTGTCGCGCCAGAACATGTCATCTAACTCTTTGGTGGTTGCCGGATCAATGATGACGGCATTTTCCTCGAAGTCACATTTCAGGCTGCGGGCATCCAGATTCGTACTGCCTACGGTACAATAGCGTCCGTCCACCATCATAATCTTGGAATGGTGGAAACCAGGTTTATACAGCCATATCGTTGCTCCGCGCTTCATCAGCTTATGAGCCTGATAGAGTGCACAGTCTGGTGTCAGGGGAATATCACTCTTGGCAGACAGCATAATCTCAACTTTGACGCCTCTGCGGATGGCGTGTGTCAAGGCGCGTGTCAATGTCGGAATCAGCGTAAAGTAGGGGTTGATGATATGGATGCTGTCCTGCGCCTGGTTGATGGCATTGATGTAGAAGGTGCGCATAATCTTCGGAGTGACGTATGGCTCACGGTTGATGATGCCTATCATTTTCTTCCCTGCCGTGTAGGTGGTGTCTGGCTTCAGTCCTGTAAAGACGGTCGGCGTACCGCC
>DEWO01000160.1:0-19310 GCA_002363695.1 Prevotella sp. UBA3208 | reverse complement strand
ATGCCTTGCAGCTGATTGACCGCATCGCCTTCTATACGACAGTGCATATCGCGCCATTCGCCCACCTGCTTCGTACCTTTTATATAATAGTCGGCAACATTCATGCCTCCCGTATAGGCAATCTTTCCGTCGATGACCACTATCTTACGATGGTCACGTCCGAAGATATGGTTAACCCATGGAAAGCGGATAGGGGAGTATTCCACTATCTCAATGCTGTCTGCCCTTAACGCCTTCAGGTGGTGCTTCTTTAAGGGTTGGTTGTTGGAGTCGTTGCCGAAGCCGTCAAACATGGCACGTACCTCAACTCCTTCTCTACGTTTCTCTCTCAGGATATTGAACAACAGTGAGGCTATGGAGTCGTTGCGGAAATTGAAATACTCCAAGTGAATGCTACTCTTGGCTTGGCGAATAGCCTTGAACATATCGTCGAACTTCTGCTGTCCGGACATAAGCAGGGCTACGCTGTTGTCCGCACTGAAACGGATACCGTTCTGGCGTAATGTATGCACTATCAGCGAGTCACTGGTCTGTGCGCTCACTGATAGTGTGATAGTGGAAATGAAGACAAGAAGGAATGTCCGAAACATATTTACTTCTTGTATTTCATACGATACTCAAGTGGTGTCATGCCAAACTTCTCCTTGAAGATGCTGGCAAAGTTCTCTGCTGTCTGGAAACCGATGTTGATGGCCAACTCACTCATGTTGACATTGGTAGTGACCAACAGGGTGCAGGCGTGTTTCAGACGTAGCTCACGAACCACCTCGGCAGGTGTCTTGGTAGTAATGGCACGTACCTTATGATAGAAAGGCACACGTCCCATTCCCATTGCATTGGCCATCTCTTCGAGGCTGATTTGTCCGCGAGTCATATTCTGCAGTACGAATTGCTCAATGTTGCGCATGAGCTGCTGGTCCATTGCATTGCTCATAGAGTAGTCGCCAATCGTGTTGCCGCCATAATACTGCTGCATGAGTTCTCCGCCCGTTGTGGCTGGGGCATTTTGAATGGGCTGTGCCATTCCCATTTCCTCATGGGGAGCAACCTCTGGACTTCCCTCTTGTGCTGTGCTCTGTACGGGCCCGTTGTCGTCATAGGTAAACGAAGCAGTCGTCATACTGGCATTGCGTCCCTCCAGACGGCGGGTTTCACCACCTTCAATGGTATCTGTGTCAATGTCAATAGGCCCAAGTCCCATCAGCTTGTTGAAGCGAAGAACAGCCTCTTGTACATTGAACGGTTTAGCCAGATAGTCATCTGCTGCCAACGTGATGTTCTGGTCTGTCATGTCTTGCTGGCTCAGCACGCCGTCAGTAAGCAGAACGAACTTGGTCTTGCTTCGGCGAGGATCCTGCTTGAACTGGTTACACAGTTCGCTACCGGTCATGTAATCCATGTCTTGCTTGCACACGACAAGGTCTGCATTCAGCATCTCTATGTCGGGCAGTGCATCCTTGATGTTGTCGTAGGTATGGAAATCGTATACCTCGCGCAAGTGGGCATTGATGAAACGAAGGAATTCATGGTTCGAATCAATAAAGACCACGCTGAACTTCTTAGCCTGAGCGTCAAACTTCAGCGGACGGATTTCTGCTGTCAGTTCCTTGGTGGTGTCGTCTGATATCATGGCAACCTCACCACGGTCGTTCAGTTCCATACGGTCTTTAGCTGTAGACTCTGCTTTCTTTTCGGGATTCTCCAGCGTAGACTGCATCTCCGAGATGCGGGTAATGACTTGCAGCAACTGGAAGTGGAGCGAGTTCAACTGTTCGCGGCCTTCCATCGTTTCTTCCTTCATGGCCAGATTGCCAATAATCGTAGTCATGCGGGCCATGGGCTGACGTAGGTCTTCACTCGTGTTCTTGATTTCCTCGCGCTGACGTTTCAGCTCGTCAATGACGGTGCGCTTGCTCTTCCACACTTTCTTGGCCTTCTTGATGCCATAGCGCCATACGGCCAGTACGATGATGGCAATGATGACATAAATGGTCAGCATCCACCACGAGATAAGCCAGTGA
Organism: Prevotella sp. UBA3208; assembly: GCA_002363695.1. The sequence continues at coordinate 17,289 of DEWO01000160.1, read as the reverse complement.
CGGTCAACGATAATCTCAATACTACGCTCTTGGTTGCTGACAGCACCATTGGCACTCACGGCTTTGACGTGGAGCGTATAGCTGCCGCTACTCAGGTTTTGGAATCTAACACCATGCAACAAGGCATCACCGTTTCGCCAGTCGTTGTCAAGTCCTTCCATCCAGTACATGAACTGTAAGCGTTCTCCTTGGTTATAGTTACCTGCGGCAAACTTGATAGTGATGTCGTTCTGGCTATTGGCCAGTTCAATCTTGTTACTCTCGTTGAGGGCCTGCGTCAATATGACACGGCCGTCGTATTCGTGTCCTGTCTGAACTTCCTCTTCACCAATAAACAGCTGGGTCAGCATGACGCGTGGCAAAGACTCTTGGTCTTCCTTGCTGGATTGACGTACCCAGTTGACACCATAGAGACCGCCAAAGACTACCACACCGTCGTTACGTGTCATGATAGCTCCCATGTTGAACTCGTTGCTCTGCAGTCCGTCGTAGACGCTGTAGTTGTAGAGTCCGTAATTGAAAGTGCCGTCTTCATGGTTACGTTGTATAACCACACGGCTGATACCATTGCTGGTAGAAACCCAGATGTTATGATTCTTGTCCTCGGCTATACCGCAGATGGAGTTATTGCAGAGTCCGTCTTTCTCCGTCAGGTGGCTTAGCTCATCGTTCACCATATTTAAGATGTTGACACCCTCACGTGTACCAATCCACAACAAACCACGGGAGTCTTCATATACCTGGGTGATAAAGTTGTTGGTAAATGTAGTGAGGTTGGATGTGTTTCCTGTCAGAACCTGTTTCTCACGGGTGTTAAGATTCAAGATGATAAGGCCCTCAGAGGTTCCAATCAACATGTTGTTGTTGCTGCCATAGAACAAAGACGTAATGTTGTTGGTATTCAACATGCCGTTCTCTCGGGTATAAGAGGAGAACGAGTCCATTTTCGGGTTATAAACCTGCAATCCGCCATTGGTGGCAATCCACAGGTTACCCGACTTATCACTGCAGAGTGCGTTGATATGGTCGTCAATGAGTGACTTGACACTGTCACGAACGGATGAGTAGATTCTGCTGTTGCCGTTTTGAATGCGTGTCAAGCCGTTTTGCTTGGAACCGACCCACAAGCTTCCGTCAGAGGTGCTTGCCATGCAGGTAACCTTTGAACTGGCAAGATTGCCGTTATAGCCGATGATACCATGTGAACTGGTACCATACCATATCGTGCTGTCGTTGGTTTGTGTTATGGCGGTGATATCTCCTATCAGGTTGCTGGCAAACTTATAGATGTTGCTGCCGTAATAAGCAACACCTGATTTCTCCGTACCTACCCATAACAGGTCTGTGTCGTCAACATAGACACTCTGTATGCTGATATTGTCATCCAGGGTGCGGTTGTCGTTGATGTTACGTGGCTGGACGTTCTCCATTTCGTAGTTGTTGACATTGATGCGAATCAGTCCGTCGCGGTCAGTACCAATCCAGATGTTGCCGCTGCGGTCTCCTGCCATGCCGTTGACGCTATGGTCGACCGAAATGCTGCTCAGTCCCAGATGGTCGCCGATGCTGGTATTCCAGGTGTTGGCATTCTTGTTGTAGACCATCAGCGTTCCTTGGCCATAGAGCCAAATGTTGTCCATCTGGTCTGCAAAGACCTTGAGCGACTTGCTCTTACGCAAGTGCTGCTGAGCTATCAAATCGGTCTGCCATACGGTTTGCTGCTGACGCATAATATCACAGCAGACCAGTTTCCCGTCTTCGTAGACCAGAATGGCTCCGTCGCGGCACTCGCTGATAGAGCAGATGTTTCCTTGTGGAATACCATGTGCATCGTTGGTATAGGCAAACTCAAAACTGGTCTGTTGCTGCATGTTGTAGGCGACAACGCCTTTGTTGGGAATGGAGGCCCAGAAATTCTTGTGGCGGTCAATAAATACCACGTTGGGCTTTCCTTCTACGCCCATGCTGGCATAGACCTGCTTCATGTCGCGTTCAAAACTCTCCGTTTGGGGATGGTAGATACAGAAACCTGCCGATGTCTCTATCCACAGGTTGCCGTCAAGCATCTCTTGGATGCTGATGATGTAACTGTCGGGCAACGAAGAACCGTCCTGCGAGTTGCTCTGGAAGTTTTTGAAGGTGTAGCCGTCAAAGCGGTACAAGCCGGCAGGAGTTCCGAACCACATATAGCCACGCTGGTCTTTCAATATGCAGTTGATTTGGCTGCTGATAAGTCCGTTACGTGCGTCAAGTGTCTTGAACAGGTAAACGCCTGCTGCTGCCATAGGTAGCGCAAGCATGAGAATTAACAGTATCTTTTTCAGTTTGTTCATAGCAACCTTATAGTTTATAGTACACATGCATAACGGTCGACGATGCCTAACAGGTGGTTTTCTTCGTCAACGACGAGTACATTGTGTATTTTATATTCGTTCATTGTCGTTTGTATCTCCGATATTTTAGTGTGCAGACTGACCTTCTTGGGTTGGCGTGTCATGATGTCGCCTACCGTACGGTCGAAGAACTCAGCCTGCCATTTCTCCATGGCGCGGCGAATGTCTCCATCCGTAATCAGTCCGCTGACAAGTCCATTCTTGACGGCTACTCCCAGTCCCAATTTGCCTTTGCTTACCAGGATGATGGCTTCACCCAGATGCATCTCTTCTGACAAGATGGGCAGATTGTCCGTCAGCATCACATCCTGTGCCGTTGTCAGCAGTCGCTTACCAAGTTCACCTCCAGGGTGGAACTGGGCGAAGTCCTGAGGCTGGAAGTGGCGTTTCTCCATCAGTGCCACTGCCAGCGCATCACCCATGACCAGTGTTGCCGTGGTGCTGCTGGTGGGAGCCAGGTTCAGTGGGCACGCCTCTTTCTCTACGCTTATATTCAGGTGGCAGGTCGAGTACTTGGCCAGCAAGGATTGCGGGTTGCCGCTCATTCCGATAATCGGTATCTCCATGTGCAGCACCATCGGGATGAAGCGTAGCAGTTCATCCGTCTGTCCGCTGTTTGAAATGGCCAGCACCACGTCGCCTTTCGACATCACACCAAGGTCGCCATGATAGACGTCCAGCGGATTGATGAAGAATGACGGAGTGCCTGTTGAGGCCAGTGTCGCAGCAATCTTGGCACCGATGTGCCCGCTTTTGCCGACACCAGTAACGATGACTTTGCCTTTGCAACTCATGATGAGCTCTACGGCCTGGTCAAAGTTTTCATCCACCTTGGGTATCAGGTTCAGCACCGCCTGTGCTTCGTCCTTGATACATTGTATAGCGTATTCTCTTGTTGTCATCTCTCTTAAATATTACTAGTTTAACTAGTTTTGCTAGTTTTTAACTAGTTTCTCTATCAGCCCTTCCAGTTTCTCCAGCTCCAGCATGTTGGCAGCATCGCTCAGTCCCTGGTCTGGGGTGGGGTGTACCTCGAAAAACCAACCTGTAGCACCGAACGCCTTGGCTGCCAGGGCCATTTGTGGCACGAATCTGCGGTCGCCTCCTGTTTTCCCGTCTGCACCACCTGGTCGCTGTACGCTATGTGTGCAGTCCATGATGACGGTGGATACCAGTTCCAGCATGTCAGGGATGTTTCGGAAGTCAACCACCAAGTTGTTGTATCCCATCATGTTGCCGCGTTCCGTCAGCCATACTTCTGCGGCTCCTGCGTCCTGGGCTTTCTCTACAGGGTATCGCATATCGCGACCGCTGAGGAACTGTGCCTTCTTGATGTTTACGGTCTTCCCTGTGCGAGCGGCTGCAATGAGCAGGTCCGTCTGTCGGCATAGAAAAGCAGGAATCTGCAACACGTCTACCACTTGGCCTGCAGGCTCTGCCTGCCACGCTTCGTGAATGTCTGTGAGCAGTCGCAGCCCATATTTTTCTTTCACGTCGTTCAGCATCTGCAGCCCTCTGTCGATGCCTGGTCCTCTGAAGGACCTGATGGACGTGCGGTTGGCCTTGTCAAATGAGGCCTTGAATATAATGTCTGTGCCCAGTTTCTTGTTGATTTCCACCAACTTGGCTGCTACCATGTCGAGCAGCTCAGCCGATTCAATCACGCACGGGCCAGCAATGAATGTCTGTTTCATATATCTAAGTTAGCCACATATAACCTTGCAAAGGTAGACAATTTCTTTGAAATGTGCAAGAATTAATCAGTATTTTATTTTTATTAAATAAACTATTGCTTGATGTGAACATCTTGTTGCGGGAACGGAATCTCGATGCCGTTCTGGTTCAGCGTATCATAGATGCACTTCAGTACGTCGCTTACAACGTAAGATTTTTTCGGTGCGTCTGCCCAGACAAACATCTTGAGATTGATGCCAGAGTCGGCCAACTCGCCAACCACGGATTTGACCTTCTTTGACTTGTCCATCCATTTGTGCTTCATCTGGTTGACGGCATTGTCGGCCAATTGTATGACTTGCTGCAGGTCTGAACCGTAGGCAACTCCGTAGGGGACTACGGCCAGTACGTAACCGTGGTTGCGTGTCAAATTTTTATAATTGTTGGTAAATAGCTGCGAGTTCTGGAAAGTGATAATCTCGCCATAGAGCGATTCTATAACGGTGGACGTATAACTGATGCTGGACACTTTGCCCATGGTGCCGTTGACTTCAATCCAGTCACCCACCTTGATGCGGCCAGTCATCAGCGACGCACCATAGAAGATGTTTTCTATGATATTCTTCGAGGCAAAACCGATACCTGTAGAGAGCCCTCCTGTGATGGCTAGCAGCCACGTCAGGCTGATGTGCAGAATGCTTAGTGACATGAGTAGCCATGTACCCCAGATGATAATCTGGATGACATTTTTCGACATGGCAGTACGGCTTTCTGCCGATGCCGGGTCTTTTGCTTGATATTGCAGGTAGAGCAGGCGCAATATGGTCTTGCTCAGATAGTTAAACAAGAACCACAAGCAGATTACCATCGTCGTCTTGATGATGCTGATTTGGAAGTTCTCCTGGTCTATGAAGTGGTAGTTGAAGATACGCCAGCACAAGTCGCTGAGGTTAAACACGTCAGCGGCCCACCAGATGCTCAGCATGACGCTGCCCACTCCCATGGAGGGCAGCACGACTTGGTACATCAGGTCGTAGAACCAGGTGGCGGTAACGGGTTTTTCCTCGTATCTCCGCTTTTTGCCAAACAGTTTCAGATACTGGCTGATACATGTAATGGTCAGGATGCAGGTCAGCTGCATAATCCACCAGATGAGCAACTGGACGGCCATCAGCGTATAGCCCGACCACGAACAGACTACAGAGGCAATGAATACCACCAGCGACGTGTAGGTGAAGAATATGTCGGAACGTGGAATGTTCTGATTGTGTCGCCCAATGACGTTCCACTGCCACAGGGCACACAACAGCAGCACTGGGGGGAACAGCATATTGACCAGCTCGCTGGGTATCAAGATGATACGGAAGGCAATGACGATGAAGCCTACAATGATGAGCGGGGTGTAGATGTGGAAAGCACTCTTGATTTGGTCGCCCTTGACGCGTAGCAGCAGCGAAATCAGGATGACTCCCAGCAGCCATGCGTAGGTGACCAGCAGATTGGCAGCCATGATGAAGAAATTCTGCTCAACGGTTGCCAGAGTGATGCCCAGTATGATAGCAAAAGTGACCGTAGTAGTGGCCATCGTAATGCAGGCACGCTTCTTCATGAATTCCTCTGTGCGGAAACGCTTTGGAACCACGTAGCGGATAGCTGCAAAGTTGAGCGCAGAGGCTATGATGGCATAGAAGATGACGCTGATGAGCAGTCCGAATATCCAGCGGCTGTCCCATTGTGAGTTGTCCGTGGGCTCATATTTCTTCTTGACGGTTTCTGCCATCTTGTTCCAGTACATCTTGCAGTCTTTCAGAATGGTGAAGTACGATTCCGAGCCGTTCTTGAAAATACTGGTCTGTATGTCGTTATAGCGTTTCTGCGCATAGTCGTTCTGGTGACCCAGACGCCGTTCTGTATTGTCGTATATGTAAATATACTCCTCCAGTGTTTCCCTGCTCTCTTCCAGTGAGTTACGGATACTGGTAGCCAGCGTCAGGCAGACGTTGCGGTCTATGCTGGTCTGTTTGTCCAATACGTTCTGGGGCATGGCGCTCAGGCTGGTTATCAGCGAGTCGTAGCGTGCAATCTCAGAGTCGGCCTTGCTCATGTATGTCTTGAAGGGCAGCTGCTGCCGCTGAAACTCCTGGTATAGTTCGGTGGCCTCGTGACAGGCATATGTCAGGTCGAAAACGTATTCCTGCTTCTGCGAGTAGAGCATCAGCGAGTTCTGGTTCGAACGTTTCAGAATGGATATCAGCTGGTTGCGCAGCTGTTCGCTCTGCTTCTGGTTTTTCTGCAGTCGCTCTGACAGTTCACGATGATACTCGGTCAGTTCTGTGCGTAATATCTGCAAGGTCTGGTCCAGATTCTTCTCCTTCAGCACGGCATGTGCACTGACGGCAGTCAGCAGAATCAATAGGAATGTGATGATACGTCTCATTGTCTTTGCTTTTGTGGCGCAAAGGTACAAAATAAATTTCACTTTTATTTCTTATTTCATAATTTTATTTGTACCTTTGCCCGAAAAACGGACCAAATATGAAACTAATAGCAGACAGCGGAAGCACCAAGACCGATTGGACACTCCTCAATACGCCACATCCCCAAAAATGCGATGTTGTTGCCACTTTCCACACTCAGGGAATCACGCCCATTCACCAGCAGCCTGACGTCATACGCCAGATTATAGGGCACGAGCTGATTTCACAGCTGTCCACCTTCCCCCGTGCGTCGCTCATTCAGTCCGGCGTGCTCGAAAGTCCTCTGATGTCAAACATTGAGGTCTACTTCTACGGCAGCGGCTGTACGCCGGCTCACGTGCCCATGATGAAGCAGATGCTGGGTGAAGTGTTCTCGTCGCAGAACATCGAGGTTCACAGCGATCTGACTGCTGCTGCCCGTGCACTCTGCCAGCACGAGCCAGGCATTGCCTGCATTCTTGGCACTGGTGCCAACAGCTGTCTTTACGATGGCCGGCAAATCATTCAGAATACGCCGGCACTGGGCTATATTCTGGGCGATGAGGGCAGCGGTTCTGTACTTGGCCGCCTCTTCATGAATGCCATCTTCAAGAATCCCGCTTTTGCTGATGTCCGCGATGACTATCTGGCTAAGAACAAACTTACTCAGGCCGACATCATCCAGAAGGTCTATCGTGAACCCATGGGTAACCGTTTCCTGGCTACTACATCTTTATATATAGAGGAACATTTGGACAATCCGTTGCTTTGCGGCCTTGTGGTGCAGAACTTCCGTCAGTTCTTCCGCAGCAACATCGTGCCCTATAACCGTCCCGACCTGCCAGTTCATTTCGTAGGCTCTATGGCCCACCACTATCTTCCCCAGCTTGAAGAGGCAGCACAGTTAGAAGGCTTCCATGTAGGTACCGTCATGCAGAGTCCCATGGAAGGACTCATCACCTATCACGCACAGTAACACCACCGACACACACAGACACAAAGCACCCCGGCAGAAGTCTTTTCAGTCGGGGCGCCGCAAGAGGAGTGAGAGGAATGATTAGAATCTAAGTTCTATCTAAGCCCACTGTTTGTCTTGATAGTGGTAATAAATGATTGTTCCAAGAAAGGCTACGAGTCCGATGAAGCCTACCAGCATAAAAAACGTTGTCAGTGTCATAGTCACATCTCCTATTTTTTCTTTGATTTCTTTATAAGATAAAAGCCGAAAGCAACGAACAGTAGTACTACAAACAATCCACTGAGGAAGAGAGAATTGAACTCTATGCCTTGCTGCATAATTCCTGCCAGAATAATACCTCCGAACACGAGTTTTGCAATATCGAGGCAGAACTTTCCTGCCTCCAATGCTATACTCTGACTATTGTCAGGATTCGGCTTCTCTACCGTCTCCAACTGTTTGTTCAGTTGATTGTTCTGCTGTTTCTGCTTGTCTCTTCGCGCATTCATGTTGCAAAAGTAAGCATTTCTTCCGAAACATCCAAACATTTCGCAAGTTTTTTCCTTCACGCCCCTGCGGCGTTGTGGTGTGTCTGTAAGTTTGAGAGCGCTCGTCGCTTCCTTCTGATTTTTGTTTATACTCGGCGGGCGGGGTGCGCCCGCCGAGTGAATGTAGTCGTAGAATCGTTTCCCAATGCCGTGCGCAGTCCGTCGGGACGGACTGCGAGTCCGAGCTGGACGGACTAAAAGTCCGAGCTGGACAGACTAAGAGTCCGAAGCAGTCGGACTACCGACGAGCCGTAAACTCGTTTTTTTATCGTATCGCTGAAATTACCCTCACATACCCCCATCACCACCTTCAAACCCCGATAAACAAAGGGCTGAAGCCACGGGAGGGTAAAACGTTTACCCTCACGTCACCCTCCCTTTTTTACCCCCAGAGACTCCCATCCGCAGATGAAAGGAACCAGAGCGGATACACTTACAAAAAGTGACCCAGAATGGGAGAGAGACGGGAGGGAGAAACAAAAAGGGTCCCGTGCCTCAAACGCCCTGTACATCGGCCTTTGAAGGGGGTGACGGGAGTATGTGAGGGTAAAAACGAATTTCTTATAATTATCATTTACAGTCCCCCAGTTGGTAAAATAGAAAAAGCCATAAATGTTGGTATGTCATGAGCCAGAATTCGCCTACGCTCCTACCCTCCCGTGAAACAGGTGCCAGTCCCTCATGTCTCCAATTCCACGTTCCAACATTTTTATAAAAAGGTAGGGTTATTGACCAATACTTGGCTCTTATTGCCAAATACTTGCCTCTTATTTTGCAATACTTGGCTCTTACTGGCGGCTGTAGCGGCTGAGACCCTGCTGCAGGAACTGGAGGTAGGCAGCAATGTCTTCGTCGTACGAACGGCTGGGAGCCAGGGGGTGTCCTTCGTTGTCAAGCAGGACATAGAAAGGCTGTGCGTTGGCTCCGAACTTGGTGCGCTGCAGATAGCTCCACTTATCACCAATGGTGCGCAGGGTACGCTGTTGGCCGTTCTCCTCTATCTCTATGGGTTGGGGCAGGGGAGTCTTGTCGTCCACATAGAGGGAGATAAGGACGTATTGGTTGTTCAGTATGTCTGCCACCTGTGGGTCGCTCCATACGGCGGCCTCCATCTTGCGGCAGTTGACGCAACCAAAGCCCGTGAAGTCGATGATGACGGGCTTGCCCTCAGCCTGTGCAGCAGCCATGCCCTGTTCGTAGTCCGTAAACCGGGCCTCGACGGTGCCTTGGTAGAGGTTGAAGTCCTGGGTATTCATGGGTGGTGTGAAGGCGCTGATGGCCTTGCAAGGTGCTCCCCAGAGTCCAGGCACCATGTAGACGGTAAAGGCCAGTGAGGCCAGTGCGAGGAAGAACTGAGGCACGTTGGTGCGATGGCCCTCGTCGTCGTGAGGAAAGCGTATCCATCCCAAGAGATAGGCACCTAAGAGTCCGAAGATGACAATCCAGAGGGCGAGGAACACCTCACGGTCGAGCAGGTGCCACCCGTAGGCGAGGTCGGCTACGGAGAGGAACTTCAGGGCAAAAGCCAGTTCGATGAAGCCCAGCACGACCTTGATGGTGTTCATCCATCCGCCCGACTTGGGTGCGGACTTGAGCAGCGAGGGGAACAGGGCAAAGAGCGTGAAGGGGATGGCCAAGGCAATGGCGAAGCCCAACATACCAATGGTTGGTGCCAGAATACTACCTTGCGTAGACACGGCAACGAGCAGGAATCCGATGATGGGACCGGTGCACGAGAAGCTGACCAGGGCCAGTGTGAAGGCCATGAGGAAGATGCTGAGCAGGCCGGTGGTAGACTCAGACTTCTGGTCCATCTTGTTCGTCCACGAAGCAGGAAGTGTCAGTTCAAAGGCTCCAAAGAAGGAGGCGGCAAAGACCACTAACAGCAGGGCAAAGAAGATGTTGAACACAGCATTCGTGGACAAGGCGTTGAGTGCTGAGGCACCAAAGAGCAGGGTGACAGCCAGCCCCAGCAGGACGTAGATGACAACGATGCTCAGTCCGTAGGTGGTAGCCTCGCGGATGGCTTTTGTCCGTTCCTTGTTGCGCTTCAGAAAGAAGGAAACGGTCATGGGAATGATGGGCCAGACGCAGGGGGTAAACAGGGCCAGGAATCCGCCTAACAGACCTTCGAGGAATATTATCCACCACGAAACGCTTGCGTCCGTAATATTTTTATTACCAATGGTTTGCAGTTCTTCGATAACGGGCTCCCATAAGGCTTTTGCCGCTAATACGGAGTCTTTCTTAGAGGTCAGTGCAGAGTCCTTTCCTATGGCCGGAAGTTGTGGCTGGGCAATGAGTGAAGTGTCGGGCTTGGCAACTTCCTTGACCTCAATTCCCTGGCCCTTGGTTTTCAGTTCTGCACTCGAAGGCGGCAGGCACATCTGGTCGCTGCAAGCCCCATATTCGACGTAGCAACTGATGTCATATTGGGGCTTGGTAAAGCGTATTTCCTGAACGAAGGTGACAGCCTGTTCGAAGTAGCGTACCTCCATGCCGAACATTTTGTCAAACTGCTTCACCTCCTTGCCTCGGGCTTTCAGTGTGCCGACGGTCTGGGCACCCTCCATGCGGTCAGCATGAAAAGTGGCCGAGATGGGACCACCCTTGCCCAGGTCAGTGGAATAGACATGCCAGCCGTCATCAATGGTGGCTTGGAACAGCAGTTCGGCTTCTGTGTCGCTGATTCTCTTCAGTTCCGAGCGGAAGTGTACGGGGTCTTGCATCTGTGCATGGATAGTGACCACAGTGAGCAGCAAAAGTAGGGTAGAGAGCAGTTTCTTCATTTTTTTTCGAACTTTATGGCACAAAGGTACGAATATTCTTTTATTTTTTATATCTTTGTGCATAAATTTTCTGAGCGAAGCAATGGAAATGACAAAAAAATTGTAACTTTGCAGGTGATTTATATAACTTTTACTAATTATCAGAAAAAAATACACTAAAGATGATGCGAACAATGAGAATGATTGGAATCGTCTTATTCTGTCTGCTGAGCCTGTCTGTCATGGCTAAGGACAATCTACACATGATGAAGCTGCAGGCGGAAATGTTGAAACTAATCAGTACAAACGACAAAGACCGCTTTACGGAGGTCACAGAAAAGTTGAAGTCCGAATGCCTGAAGAAAGGTGATGAGCGCTTGTTCTATACAGCCTGGGGAAACCAGTCCACTTACGAGGCTGCACATCAGAACTACATGCTGGCAGAGGAGATAGCGGACAATATTGCCGACTATGCGGAAGACAAGAACAGCTTCTGGGGCAACTATGTCGTACTGCATGTCAGGGCCGTGAATGCGCTCCAGAAGCAGGACTACCAAGACGCAGAGGCGAAATTCCTGGCTGCCGTTGATTTCCGTCACAAGTATTTTCCCGGTGAGAGTGCCGGTGACGACCTGCAGGAACTGATGAAGATAGCTAACCACCGCAAGGACCAGAAGGCGGGTCTGAAGTATGCCCGTCAAATCTTGGCTGAGCCTAATGTGGCGCCAATCCACAAAGGCAGGGCGCTGTTCCGGCTGAGTCAGTTTGCATTCAATAAGAGCAACAAGGAACTCTACGACAGCATTTACGGGGAGCTGCAGGCCCTGAAGGAGTCTGACGGCATCGGCACTATTGAGCCTGTGGTAGAGGTGAACTATGAGATTATGAACGGCAACTACGAGCGGGCTTTGCAGCTTTGTAAAGACCTCTCTCCTGAGAAACGTGCAGAGCGAATGGCTGTCATCTACCACCGCATGGGCGATAATGACAAGGCCTATGAATATATGGCCAAGTTCAAGGCTATCAATGACTCCATCGTGCTTGTCTCCCATGGTAACGTGGTTGCCAGCTGCTATGTGCAGATGAACAACGAGCGGTTGAAACTGGAACAGAAAGTGCTGGAAAACGAGAAGGCCCAGTGGAAACATCTGTTCATCTATACGCTTATCGGGGCCATCATTATCATCCTCGCCCTTGTGCTCTGGCAGCACCACCAGCGTATTAAGCGGCTGGAGAAGGAAAACGTCCGCCTCGGTGAGGCACGCGACAAGGCGGTGAAGGCTTTCGACATGAAGAATGAGTTTATTACCCATATTACCGACGAACTGCGTGCACCGATGAACCCCATTGAGGGCTTGTCCGACATACTGAGCAGCGGTGACTATCATCTGCAGCCCGAGGAGCGCGAGGTACTGCGAAAGCATATTAAGGACAACTCGAAGCGTATCAAGAAGTTGATTGACGAGCTGGGCGAACTCTCGCTTTTTGAAAGCAAGAAGTCGCTGCCCATCGACTATACGATGTCGCCGAATCATCTTTGCCGCCACATGGTGGACTCCATGCGTCCGTTATGTAAGCCGGGGGTGAGGATGCTCTATGAGTCTGACCTGCCCGACGACTATACGGTACAAACTAATTTGGAGGCTATGGAATCGCTGTTGAAGCATCTGCTCCAGAATGCGATACAATATACGGACGAAGGTGTCATCACGCTTTCCTGTGTAGAGTGTGGCGACATGGTGCGCACCAGTGTGACGGATACCGGAAGGGGCATTCCCGAGGACCGTAAGCCTCATGTCTTCGATACTTTCCGCGAGATGGGCGATAATGTGAAGCTGCAGGGCTTGGGACTTACCATTTGTCAGGCTATTGTGAAACTGCTTCATGGCAGAATATGGCTGGATGCGGAATATACCGAGGGCTCGCGATTCATCTTTGAATTGCCGAAAATGCAAAAACAGCAAGACTCTTAAACTATATGGAAAAATGAAGAAGCTATTACTACTTGTGGCAGCGGTGGCCCTGATGGCCGGATGCCAGCAGAAACAACAAGCGATTGCAGATTTCGTACGAGTGGAGAACGGCCACTTCGTGCGTAGTGACAAACCTTATTATTATGTGGGCACCAACTTCTGGTACGGGGCCATCCTCGGCTCGGAAGGGCAGGGCGGTAATCGCGAGCGACTGGTCAGGGAACTGGACGAGATGAAGCGTATGGGCATTGACAACCTGCGCATTCTGGTCGGCAGCGACGGTGAACGCGGGGTGAAGACCAAGGTAGAACCTACGTTGCAGGTCAAGCCGGGCGAGTATAACGACACCATTTTGGCCGGATTGGACTATCTGCTCATGGAGATGGGCAAACGTCAGATGGTTGCCGTGCTCTATCTGAACAACTCGTGGGAATGGAGTGGGGGCTACGGCTTCTATCTGGAACATGCAGGACAGGGGAAACAGCCGCGACCGGACGAGGCTGGCTATCCGGCATTCATGGAGGCCATGGCGAAGTATGCCACCAACAAGAAGGCGCATGAACTGTTCTACAATTACGTGCGCTTCATTCTGGGGCGTACCAACCGCTATACGGGACTGAAATATACCGACGACCCGGCCATCATGTCGTGGCAGATAGGCAACGAGCCGCGTGCTTTCAGCAAGGAAGCGCTGCCTGCCTTTGAACAGTGGTTGGCTGAAGCCTCGGCACTCATCCGCTCGCTGGACAAGAACCACCTCATCTCTGTAGGCAGCGAGGGCTCATGGGGCTGTGAGAATGACCTGAGTTCCTGGACGCGCATCTGTGCGGACAAGAACATAGATTACTGTAATGTTCACCTGTGGCCCTACAACTGGGGATGGCTGCGCAATCCTGAGGGCAAGGAGATGCAGAACGACTCGACGCTGCAGGTGGCCTTGAAGAACACGATGGACTATATCGGACAGCATCTTACCGTCTGCGACTCGCTGAACAAGCCCCTGGTGATGGAGGAATTCGGATTTCCCCGCGACGAGTTCTCCTACGACAAGACGAGTACCACCCAGTGGCGCGACATCTACTATCGCCAGGTGTTCAATGCCGTCTCCGACAATGCCTCCAAAGGCGGTCGCTTTGCCGGATGTAATTTCTGGGGCTGGGGCGGCTTTGCCAATCCGCAGCATATCCAGTGGCAGCCCGGTGACGACTATACCAACGACCCGGCACAGGAGGCACAGGGGCTGAACTCGGTCTTTGCCACCGACAAGTCGACACTCGAGGTGATAAGCCATGCCGTGAAGTATATGGGCCTCAGCGATAAAGTGCAGGTCCGGTAGTCATCATATAATAGTAAATTCAGTGAATTTGGTCACCAAATTCACTGAATTTGCTTTGTAATTACACTGAATTTACTTCTTCAGATATAAGCCATTCATATCATGCAGGAACAGCGTCCGTTTGTCATTATAGAAGCGGATGAAGTCCGATGTCGTCTGCTGGCCGGGGAAGGGGGCAAAGAAGTGGTTCGGACGGTTGTGGGCATTGCGCCATACCAGTACGTAGCTGATGGGATGACGCTCCAGCACCGGAGCCAGTGTCTTGGTCCACCAGTCCTGTGTCTTCAGACATTCGTAGCCCGTTTCCGTGAGGGCTGCGGCTTTCTGATGCTGCTTGGCTATGGCGCACACCATGCCAAGGTTCTTGTCCAGCGTAGCAGCATAGTTAGCAATCTGTGTCGTGTCAGCCTCAGGAGCCCAGCAGTAGCAGTCCAGTCCTAAAAGGTCAATGATGTCGTCACCGGGGTAGCGTTCCATATACTTCGTCTTGTCACCGTCTGCCTCAGTGCCAGGCGAATAGGCATAGAGCGCGTTAACAACCTCTTTTTCCTTCAGTCTGTTGACCGTCATCTGCCAGAGGGCCTTGTATTGTTCTGCGGTACAATGCTCCTGTCCCCACCAGAACCACGAACCCGTGTGCTCGTGCCAAGGGCGGAACAGGACAGGAACCTTGACACCATAGGGTGTTTCGAGTGAGTTCAGGAAATCCGCTACGCGGTCTATCCACGACAGGAACAATTCATGTTTCTCGCCGCCTTCCAGTACGCTGGCTACCGTGCGGGTCTCTACCTCTTTCAGCGAGTCTGCCACCCACGATGTGCCGCCACTGAGGGGATTGTTGACGTGCCAGCTGAGGGTAATCATTCCACCACGGTCATAGTGGGCAATGATTTCCTGACGGATACGCTGGAAAGGTACACCGTCCAGATTCAGCGAGTCGCCTAACTCAATATGTCCCAGGTCGAAGCTCAGTAGGGCGGGGTAGTCGTTGCAGACGCTCTTTACGTCAGAACGTTGGTGAATGGTAGAGTCGTTGCTGTAGTCTGCCTCCCAGCCGATACCGTAGACGGTGTCGTCGTGATGGCCAAATAGATATACCGTACTGTCGCCTATCGCTTTGAGGTTTTCCAACAAGTTCTCCGTTCGCTGGGTGCGCCCGCTGTCGGCCAGCGGGTCGTCTGCTTTCTTCTCGTTATTGCCACAGGCAGCGGTCAGAAGTGCTGCTGTTGCCAACAAAAGTATTTTCTTCATGCGTTTATTTTAAATTTGGTAATTGATCACGTGTGATTACATTCGCATTGTTCATAGCATCCTTCCACCAGTTATCGCTGCACATGGTCATTGTGGTGTTCTGTTCCTTCGTGCACCACACCATGAAGTGGCTCCACAGGGCACCTAAAGTCCACGTGTCAGACATGAGAGCGGCCTCCGTTATCAACTTTTGGTTCTCATCATAGTTGTTACCACACTCACCTAAAGCAACCATCTTGGTTGGATAGGTGCTTTGGATCTCCAAGAACTCCTGCTTGTTCTGAGCCGCATTGCTGCCATAGAGGTCGCGGGCCACGATGTCTACATACTGGTCACCGGGATACCAGTTGGAGTCCTGATAATAGTTGTTGCTATTGCCGTTATAGTTCTGAGTGGTCCATACCCAGATGAGGTTATGAATACCCTTCTGCTGGAAGTAGTCGAACATAGCACGCCATAAGCGCTTATACACCTCTGCTCCTTCAATGCCCCACCAGAACCAGGCTTTGGTCCAGCTGGCCTGCTGTCGGGCTGTAGCATTGCCCGCTGCCTCGTGGAAGGGGCGCCACGTTGCTGCAATATTAGCCTCCTGTAGCTTCTGTAGGATGTTGATGACCCTGTCCATCTGTTCGTAGAACCACTTGTTTTCCCACGTGCCGCTGACGAGGGCACGCGAGGGCTTGAAGTTGTTGCCGTCCGTATAGAAGGCATAGTCTGTTGAGCCCTCGTTCTTTGGAACGTTAAAGTGCCACATCAGCTGTACCAGTCCACCGGCATTGACCCAGTCCGTGACAGGCTTGGTGTCTTCGTAGTTTATCCAGCTGTTGGGAGCAGAGTAGCAGATATGGATGAAGTCGTAGCAGTTCATGGCTGGGTAGCGTCCGGTCAGTGCGTGGACTTTCTCGGCACAAATGGTATTCCAATTGACATCTGCCATCACGCTGGAGATAGTCTTCCGCCCGTATTGGCTTAGCAGATAGGCATATAGTTTCTTGGCACTCTCGGCCGATGCCGTGACTGGTTCCGCAGGAATGGTGTATGTCTGTTCGGGCTCTTCCTTGGCCGTGGTCTTGAACGTCAGCGTGAATGCCGGTGCTTTGACGCTTGGGTCGCTGGCTGCAATGACGGCACCCTCAGACAACTGAAGTGTATATTCCTTGCTGGGCTGTAGACCAAGGGGTATCTCTACTGTGTTCTCCTTGCTTTGAGCCATGAGACGGTTGCCGTTTAATGTGATATTATAGCTGCTATTCACAATGACATTCACATTATAGGTCAGTGTCAATAGATTGGTCGTTGCAGGGTCTACTTCTTCACCATTGCTAATAGACTGTTTCTCCAGTGTGACGGTAACCGTTGGGGTAGGTGATGGGGGAACTACGGGAGTCTTTTCCTCACTCGAACCACTACTGCAAGCCATGTTAAGGAGTGCTGCTAAAAAGATGGCATAAATTGCTTTCATGCGGTTCCTTTGTTATTTGGTGCTGACAATGGAGTCTGCGACCTGTTCCATACTCCATTTGAAGCTATCTTCCTTGCGGTCGTCTCCGTCAACGACACCCATCCAGTAGAACGAGGCCGCATGGTATTTCTTACACAGCCGGGCAATGTCGGCAGCCTGACGGCCAGCCTCTGACTTCTGCTCATCTGTGCAGTTCTTGTTGATGGTCTTCTCGCCAACACCATTGGAGCCGTATTCGCCCAGAATGACAGGATAGCCTTTCGAGATGAAGTGCTTGTCCAAATCAGCAAACAAGCGTGTGACCTCTTCGGTACATTGTGATGTCCACTTCATGTCATAGGTGTTCACCCAGTCCCATGGATCGTAGCTGTGTACTTGAACAGCTATGTGATTCTTGCTGCCGCAGGGGTCGGTAGGAATCACCATCTGCCCTAACGTATTGGGCGTGTGAGAGCCAGAGTAGGTGTTGA
>DEWO01000048.1 GCA_002363695.1 Prevotella sp. UBA3208 | reverse complement strand
CCGTCCTCGTCGTCGCTATTCTCATCGATATCCGTGCGGGGATTATCGGTGTCCATCTGTGTGTCTTGCGAGATTTCCAAGACGCCCATACGCGACAACTTGATGACCAGCGGAATGTACTCATCCGTCTGCGGATGTGCTACGCTGGCGGCAAATACCAGCCAGTCACCATCGACTTTATCAAAAACAATACCTTCCAGAATACCCGTATTTTGGTAATCCGCGTTGATATACTTATTAAAATTGCTTTTGGTAAACTTCCGATTAAAGAACACCGACCCGTCCCTACGGGTAACGGTCATCTGGAACACATTGTCCACAAACTTCTGACCCGTTTCGTCCTTGACCATCGGCAGCGTGTCGCAAGGTTGGCGAAGCACCGTCAGGTGATAGTAGCGACCTTCCACCCATTTCACATAATTGGTGTCCTTATACTCCTGCATCTTGACAGGCCCTGCGGGTTTCACCTTCTCCACCTTGGGAGCTATAATGTCTTCACTCTTTTTCTTACCTCCACAGGCCACCAGGGTAGCAGCAAGACCTACCAGGGCCATCAAGGATAAAAGCTTTTTCATATCCGTTTTACTTGATTTGCGGGGCCAAAGGTACAAAAAAAATTTAATATCACCACATATTCATGGGATATTAATTCTTTTTTTGTAATTTCGCAACATGAAACGATACCTCATACCATTTATCTGGGGCCTGCTGGCAGCTTGCAACAGTGGTGACCCAGAACCGGCAGACACCGTTGCCGACGACACCGAAAGCCGCCCTACGCTGGTGCAGCAGGTCCGCAAGTGCTCGCGGCTCTACACCACCGAGTACCACATCCATAAAATCGTCACCCATGACGACGTGCTGCGCCTGAAGGGCCAGGTGCTGCGTCAGGACTTCGACATTCCCCTGCCCCTGGGCGAGCGCAAGATTGCCATCCCGATGGATGCTACCGTCAAGGCTTACATTGACTTCAGCAACTTCTCCGAGCAGAATGTCGAGCGCGACGGCGACCACATCACCATCCTGCTGCCCGACCCGCAGGTAGTGCTCACCAGTTCCAAGATTAATCGCGACGAGATACGCGAATACGTGGGGCTTACCCGCTCGCGCTTCAGCGACAAGGAGCTGACGGGCTACGAGCAACAGGGACGTGAGGCCATCCTGAAGAGCATCCCCGGCCTGGGCATCGAGGAGACGGCACGCGAGAATGCCGCCCGCGTACTGGTACCTCTGCTGACGGATATGGGCTACGACGAACGCAACGTCACCATTGCCTTCCGTCGCGACTTGGACATATTGAAGAAACTGACCATTGAAAAGAGATGAATATCAAGCATAAACTCATAGCAGCCCTTGTGGCTATCGTGGCTGCCGCCCTGGGCACCCTGTGGCTCGTCCGGGCCTGCAGCCAGACGGAGGTTGGCCTTGCCGTCAACGAAGACATCAACATCACCCCTGAACGGATTACCAGCATCAAGGCCATCGGCGAGTGGGAGTTTCTGTCCATTGCCGACGAAGAACTGGTAGACACCGTCCGCAAGGGGCTGTTCAGCGACGACCACCTGTCACGCATCTACTATGGAACCATACGCTTAGGCGTCAACCTCCATCAGGTAGAACCCGGCTGGGTGACCACCTCCGGCGACTCGCTGCTGGTCACACTGCCCGCCATCGGGCTGCTGGACCGCGACTTCATCGACGAGGCACGCACCAAGAGTTTCTTTGAAAGTGGAAAATGGTCGCATCAAGACCGCGAGGCGCTCTATCGTCGCGCCTACCAACTGATGCTGAAACACGCGCTGACACCTGACAATCTCCGACAGGCCCGACAGAACGGCGAGGCACAGATGCAACGACTGTTCAGGGCTATGGGCTACGACCGCGTCAGCATCCGCTTCAGCGAAGCGGCAGAATAAGCATCATGCGCGTCCCCTGCTGATAGCCTTCGTCGTACTGCAGCTCACCACCCAGGTTCTTCGCCACACGGCGACAAATGCTCAGGTCGAGTTCCGCCTCGTCCTGCAGGTCGTCAGGTTCCTCAAAATACGAGAAAAGGCTGTTACGACGATTCTCAGGAATGCCGCCCCCCGTGTCGCAGACGTAAATGGTCAGCCAGTCCGGACGCGTCGTCGTATTGCAGCCGATGGTAATGGTACCCTGCTCCGTAAACTTACAGGCGTTGATGACCAGTTTGCTGACTATCAGCTCCACCAAGTGGCGGTCTGTCTTGATGAAGAACTCATCGCTTAGCTCGCGCTGAAAGACCAGCCTCACCGACTTCTGATGGTAGATGCTCTGCATGTTGGCCTCCAGACAGCGGCGGCACAGCGCATTGGGGCTGAACGACTCCATCCACAGCTTATGGCCGAACTCCGACGCTCCTGTGAACATCATCACCTCGTCCAGCAGCGTGCCTATCAGGTTCGAGTTATAAACCATCTGCTCCGAGATGTCCTTCTTCTCATTCTTCGACAGATACAAGTCCTCCTTGCCCACCGTCTCGGCCAGCGTATGGAACATCTTCAAAGGGACACGTATTTCATGGTCTATATTCTGCAGGAACACCTGCTTCATGCGTTCCGACTTGCGGGCCCGGTTAATACAGACACGCATTCTGACTACCGCTACTGTCAAAGCTATTACAGCCAGCGACAGCACTATGATTACTATATACATCAAGCCCATACTACCAAATATAAGATTTCCTGCCGCAAATTTAGGAAATAAATCGCAAGACTCCAAATTTTCTCTACACTTTTTGTAGAAGTGCTCTATACTTTGGCCCATTCATCCACACACAACACCCCTTCCGCCACATGGAAACGGATGTCGTAGCCGCCAAAAGGCATCCCGTACGTACGCCCGTCCTCATGGTAGTGCGGACGAGGGTCCAGTGCCAGCGTCTCGCGCAGTGCCTGCAGTTCCTCCTTACTGAAGATGCCTGCCGTCAGCAGTTCCTCCGGCAGCGTCACCTGCAACTGCTGCCACTCATGGTCATCCGTGAATCCGCCCCGCGCCTCCGCATGACTGTCCACATAGGCCAGATAGGGCTTGATGTCGTAGATAGGCGTACCGTCCATCAGGTCAGCACCCAGCACCTCAATGGCAGGTGCCTGCAAGTCCACCCGCGCAATACGCACCGACGACAGCCCAAGGTTGTTCGGACGGAACGGCGAGCGCGTCGCCCACACCCCTACCCGCTCGTTGCCTCCCAGCAGGGGCGGCCTCACCGTAGGGTGCTTCTCAGCCTCCACGTTCTCCGAGAAGCCCCACACCAGCCACAGGTAGTCATACTGCTCCAGCCCTCTCAGCGCCTCCGGCTGAGCATAGCGGGGCACAAACGCTATCCGTCCCCTCAGCTCGCTGACGATGCCACTCTGTCTTGGGATTCCGAACTTCGACGTAAACGGCGAACGGAAAAAAGCTATCGGTTCAATATTCATGCCTGCGAAGGTACAACAAAAAAGTGAACTGGCCAAATCCTCGGCCCACATTTGTCAATGGAATGGTGGATCGAAGTGATCATAGTGTTTCCTATATTACTCTTAGTCTTTCAGACAGCCTATGGGAACCACAAACACGCCGTCTGGCCGTTGGTAAGCATACGGCCCGACAGCCGTAACGACCATCATAAACGATGGATTCTTCATCTTTGTAGTATCAATGGTCTCTGCAAGTGTTTTCAAAGCTTCAGCACCATCGTTTATCAGTTTCTCTCCACCTAATTTCACTTCTATCAGCGCGTATGTCCCGTTTCTGCGATGCAGCACCGTGTCGCACTCCAGTCCAGAACTGTCGCGATAGTGATACAGTTTTCCATCAAGTGCTTCGGCAAATACACGTAAATCACGGACGGCCATATCTTCGAAGATGAGTCCGAAGGAGTCCAGGTCATTCATCAGATCGTTAGGACCTAAGCCCAGTGCAGCAGTACCGATACTGGGGTCAACGAAATGGCGAGTATCACTGGTCCGAATAGCCGATTTACTGCGGATATTAGGATTCCAAGCTTCGAGGTCTTCAATCACGAAAAGTTTCTTCAGTGCCCTGATGTAATCAGCCACGGTGTCCTCATCAAGCGTATTGGCATCGT
>DEWO01000106.1:2728-11795 GCA_002363695.1 Prevotella sp. UBA3208 | reverse complement strand
TCGGTTCTTGATTTCCAGCTGTCGGTTCCAGCGGCTGTTATAGACCAGGAAGACGAGTATGGCACCGATGCCCATAATCATGGCGATGCTGCCGGTGGTAAATCGCGACCGCTGTTCGAGCTGTGCGTTGGCAGCCTGCAGTTCGTTGACTGCGTACTGCTTGTTCAGATGGTTCAGCCGGTCGTGCTGGTCGATGGCCGTGAGCGAGTCTCTCAGTTCATCGAGCCGGTGATACATCTTCAGGGCCTCTTCATAACGTCCTGCCTTCTCCAGCACGCCGGCACGTTCCTCAAGGGCTACGGTCAGATTACTGCTGTCTGTATTCTTGCCGGCCAGTTCCAGCAGGTGGGCGCTGTGGCGCAGTGCTTCATCTATGTGTCCCTGCTCCCTGGCCAGCTGGCTGCGCTGCTGGGCTATGGCAATGAGGTTCAGTACGCTGTTGCCTTCAATGTTCTCATGGTAGGCTGCCGAGTCGATGGCCGCCTCCGCCTGCCGATAGTTGCCTGTGGCCAGCAGATAGTCTGCAAGAACCGAATAGTAGGTGAAGTGGAAATTGGCATGGGTTGCAGCCTCTAGATCGCCGGCGGCGACGGGATAGCGGCTTACTTCCTTCTGCCAGTCCTTCAGCGTACTGTCTACGGCCGCATAGTGCTGCATCCTCAGCTGTTCCTGGCAGAGAGAGTTGTAGCAGTAGAAGAGTTCGCCCGGCGTAGTGCCTTTGGGGAAGTAGCCGATGGCTTTTTTCAGACACGTCTCCGCTTCACGGCTGTCGCTGACGTGGGCATAGCCTACTCCCAGCGTCTTATAGGCCAGAAACATGCCGAAGCGCTCGTCGTGGCTTTCGGCTTCTTCCCGCATATGGTGCGCCTCGGCGGTAGCTTTGTCAAACTGGTCGTCCCAGACGTAGGCTTCGGCCAGCACTGCCCAGATGTTGTAGTACCACTGGCGCTGGTTGTGCTCGGCGCAGACCTTCATGCTCCATGCCGCAAACTGTTCGAGCGAGTCGGTCTCATTATTATTATAATAGGTAATGGCCTGCTGCACGAGTGCGAAGCAGGAGTCGTTCCAGTCGACGGAACCATCCTCAGCGGCAGTCTTGTTGTCTGCTCCGTGCCGGCAGGAGAGCAACAACGCCCCCGAAAGTGCTGCGAGGAGCACGGCGAGTGAGAGTATGCGTTTTTGTGTCATAATAGTCTAATGGTTTAATATTTCTTCTCATTCGGGTGTGCGAATATACTCCGTCCGGTCGTCAATGCCGGCCTCGGCGAAGGCTTCGCGGCGCTCCACGCAGGTGCCGCAACGGCCGCAATGCACGTCGCCGCCCTTGTAGCACGACCACGTCTTGGCGTAGTCGATGCCCAGCGCCTTGCCCCGGCGGGCTATGTCGGCCTTGGTGATGTGGGTATAGGGAGCCCGCAGTCGGACGTTGACGAACGTGCCGGCCTGGGCAGCGCGGTCGAAGGCGTCGACGAACTCCGGCCGGCAGTCGGGATAGATGGTATGGTCGCCGCCGTGGTTGGCCATCATCACATACCGCAAGCCGTTCGACTCGGCAATGCCCACGGCAACGGAGAGCATGATGCCATTGCGGAAGGGGACGACCGTCGACTTCATGTTCTCGTCGGCATAGTGCCCCTCGGGAATGTCCCCGCCACCCTCTAAGAGCGAGCTCCTGAAGTAGCGCGTCATGAAGTCCAGAGGTATCGTGATGTGGCGGATGCCCAACTGCCGGCAGTGCCAGCGGGCAAAGGGAATCTCGCGGGCATTGTGCTTGCTGCCGTAGTCAAACGAGACGGCCAGGGCTATGCGTTCCTGCTCGTCGTACAGCAAGGTGGTTGAGTCGACTCCACCGCTAAGTATCAGTACTGAATCTTTTTCCATGGGTGCAAAATTAAACAAAAATTCTGAAACCAGCAAGAAAAGTTGCGGATTAAAAGGAGGGAAGAGGAGGCCGGCCGTCGGGGGGAGGTTCAAATCGGGCCGATTTGAACTCCCACAACCCCCAGCGGCCCCTGCCCCGTGACTTTTTTTGAATATCACTCGGTTTTAAAACCAGTTTTATTTGGTTTTTCGCCCACTTATTCGTACCTTTGCCGGCGATTTTTAAAAATTAACACACATGTACAAACCACTTTTCAACCAGCGCAAGGCACTTCGCTTCCGCCAGTTTACGCGGAAGCGCTGGGCACTCTTTGCCTGTGTGGGACGCGTCGTCACCATCGGCGTGCTGAGCGTGGCCACGCTGCGTTCGGCGGCTGTGACGACGACTGACACGCTGAGCGTGGCCGGCGGTTCGGCCGTCAGCAACACGGCCGACGGACAGACCACGGACAAGGAGGCGACGCTCGACGACGTCGAGGTCACGGGCTCACGCGCACCGCTTGCCTTAGGGCAGGCCGCGAGAATGGTCACTGTACTGACGCGCGACGACATTCAGGCGGCGCCAGTACAAAGTATTAACGATTTGCTGAAGATGGCCGTCGCCGTCGACGTGCGCCAGCGCGGACCCATCGGTGCCCAGACGGACGTGGGCATCCGCGGCGGCACGAGCGAGCAGATAACCATACTGCTGAACGGCATCAACATCTGCGACCCGCAGACGGGGCACAACGCCTTCGACCTGCCGTGCGACCTCGCAGACATCGAGCGCATCGAGGTGCTGGAGGGTCCCGCCGGCCGCGTCTACGGCACCAGCTCGCTCATGGGAGCCATCAACATCGTGACCACTTCCACCCCTAAGTCAGCAGAGGCCAGGAGGGGTCTGAACCTGCGAATGGAGGGCGGCTCCTTCGGCTACCTGTCTGCCGCCGGACGCCTCTCTGCCCCCACGCGGGAAGCGGCGCCGGGCTCCACACTCAGCGCCAGCTACACCCGCTCGGACGGCTACCAGCGAGCCAAGTCAGGGGCGCTGAACAGCGACTACGCGGGCGGCAAAGTGTTCTATCAGGGCAACTGTCAACTCTCAACTCTCAACTCTCAACTCTCCTGGCACGCCGGACTCTCCGCCAAGGGCTTCGGCTCGAACACCTTCTACAGCGCCAAGTTCGACGAGCAGTTTGAGAAGACCACCAAGATATATACGGCCATTAAGGGCGAGACCGGCGGACAATTCCACTTCAGCCCATCCGTCTACTGGAATCGCTCTTATGACCGCTTTGAACTCATACGCGGCACGGAGGACAAGGTGCCGTTCAACTACCACCGCACCGACGTCTTCGGCATCAACCTGAACAGCTATTTCGACTGGCTACTGGGCCGCACGGCCCTGGGAGCCGAGTTCCGCAACGAGGACATCATCAGCGGCAACCTGGGCGAGCCGCTCAACCAGCCGAAGCACATCAGCGGAACGGACCGCGACTACCTCTTCGGCCTGAACCGCTCGAACCTCGCGTTCCACCTGGAGCACAACGTCCTGCTGCGGCGCTTCACCCTCTCGGCAGGTTTCATTGCCGTCAAGAACACGTGGAACCAGATGCCCTTCACCGTCTATCCCGGCATCGACGCCAGCTACCGCATAGGCGACAACTGGAAGGTCTACGCCTCCTACAACTCCAGCCTGCGTATGCCGTCGTTCACCGAACTGTACTACAGCGTGGGCGGACATAAGGCCGACAAGTACCTGAAGCCCGAGGAGCTGCGGGCCATCGAGGGCGGCGTCAAGTTCGGCAACCGCTGGCTGACGGCCAAGGCCGCCGTCTTCCACCACCACTCCCGCGACATGATAGACTGGGTCCGCGACACACGCTCGGCCGACGCCCCGTGGCAGAGCGTCAACCTGACCAAAGTCAACACCTTAGGCGTCGAGACCTCAGCCAATGTTCAATATTCAATGTTCAATGTTCAATTAGCCTACTGCTACCTGCATCAGGACAAGGACATGGAGGACCATCTGCAGTCGCAATACTCGCTGGAGTATCTGCGCCACAAGCTGACGGCCCGGCTGCTGATTCATCTGACCAGACGGCTCGACTGGACGCTCTGCTACCGCTACCAGGACCGTATGGGTTCCTATACCGATACCAACGGACAAGTGCAGGTCTATCACCCCTACTCCATCCTGGACTCGCGCCTCAGCTGGAATGCCGACAACTATTCGGTCTACCTAGAAGGCAACAACCTGCTCTCGCACCGTTATGTCGACTACGGCAATGTGCCCCAGCCGGGCCTGTGGCTCAAGATAGGAGCGAAATACCACATCCGACTGTAATGTAAAAGAGTTGTTCTCGATATAAAGAAAACATCAGCTTTTATTTTGTCGTATCATTTTTTTGTCGTATCTTTGCGGACAATAAGAGTATTAACAATTAAAAGCTATCTACTACATTATGTCGATTACAATGATTATCCAACTGCTGATAGTGCTGGGCGCACTCTGGGTGGGCTCACGCTACGGCAGTCTGGCATTAGGAGCGATCTCCGGTATTGGACTGGCCCTCCTGGTATTTGGTTTCGGACTCAAGCCAGGCTCTCCTCCTACCGATGTTATCTACATTATCATAGCCGCCGTCACCTGTGCAGGCATCATGCAGGCATCAGGAGGAATGGACTGGCTGATACAGATAGCCGAACGGATGCTGCGAAAACATCCCGACCGCATCACCTTCCTGGCTCCGCTGAGCACATTCTTCCTCACCGTACTGGTGGGCACCGGACATGTGGTGTACACGCTTATGCCCATCATCTGCGACATCGCACTCAAAAAGGGCATCCGCCCTGAGCGACCCTGCGGCGTGGCAAGCGTCGCTTCGCAGGTGGGTATCATGTGCTCGCCCATTGCCGCTGCCGTCGTGGCCTTTGTCAGCATCTCGAATGCCAACGGCTTCGATATCACGATACCTCAGGTGCTGATGGTGTCGATACCGGCCTGTCTGTGCGGACTCATTGCCGCTGCCGCTGCATCCTTCCATCGCGGACTCGATCTGGACAAGGACCCGGTATTCCAGGCTAAGCTGAAAGACCCTGAACAGTATGAATACATCTACGGCAATTCGGCAACAACCCTCGACAAGGAGATTCCCGCCGAAGCACGCCGCGCCGTCTATATCTTCCTGTTGGCACTGGCCGTCATCGTGCTCTTTGCCGCTGTGCCACAATTGTTGCCGTCATGGGATGGCAAGGCATTGAAGATGAACCTCGTCATACAGATTATCATGATCTCTGCTGCCGCACTGATGATTATCTTCTGCAAAGCCGCACCCAAGAAGGCTGTAGCAGGCGCTGTATGGCAGTCGGGCATGGTGGCCGTCGTGGCCATCTACGGCATTGCATGGCTGGCCGACACATACTTCTCGAACTATCTGGGCGAGATGCAGGCCATGCTCACCGATGTGGTGCGCCACTACCCGTGGAGCATTGCCTTTGTCTTCTTCTTCGTGTCGGTGCTTATCAACTCGCAGGGAGCCGTCGTAGTGGCCATGCTGCCCTTAGCCTACTCGCTGGGCATCGAGGGACCGGTGCTCTTAGGCGTGTTCCCCTCGGTCTATGGCTACTTCTTCATCCCCACCTATCCCTCCGACATCGCAACGGTCAACTTCGACCGTTCAGGCACTACCATCATCGGCAAGTATCTGCTGAACCACTCGTTCATGATGCCAGGACTGATCAGTGTCTCCACAGCAACTGTCGTAGCTTATCTGCTTTCTATGATCATATACTAAATTCAAACAACAAGTAAGGAAAAGCATAACCCACCCTTATCGGACAATAAGGGTGGGTTATTTTATTTGCGAACCTACTTATTTCGGCATCCGCATGCTGAAGGTGTATTCCTCGCGGTCGCTGTTGATGCCGGCATCGGTCTGTCGCCATGTGATAGTATAGCTTCCCGTATCGGATACGCCGTCCGGCCTCGCGCAGGATCTCAATCACGTTGTCATTGTGGTTGAAGGCATCCTTGCAAGTGACGATAAACTGGCCTATCTCGTCGTATTCCTCTATGCTCTTGCCCTCGTTGTACGACTTCTTGTGGTCGGGACGGTCGGTATAGAACACGCTCGATGCCAGGAGGTACTGCTTCAGCTGGTCGGTCAGATAGTTCTTGATCTTCACTACATCGGCACCCTCGGTCTCCGTCGTCACGCTCATGCTCCATGTCTGGATATAGCGCAGCGGACAGTTGATCACCATGGATGTGACATCATGTTTGTCGCCCTGGTTGATATAGCGCTCATAGCACTGTCCGATGTGGTTAAGGGCACGGTCGTAGGTCAGCCACTCATCCTGCAGCTGGAAGGTGGGCTTGATGGTCACCGTCTTCGAGTCGCTGGCAGCCACTGTCCACACCCACGCCTGCTCGACGGTGCAGGTGTTCACCTGTATGCTGCGGGGGAACCCATGGCTATGGTGGTTCCATGCCCAAAAGCTGAAGTGCGCAGCCACGCCCGGATTCGTATAGGTCCACTCCGTCACACCGCTGGGCGAGGGTGATGCCGTCATCGAGAGGTCGGCACTAAACTTGCTCACCGTATGGCTCCACGACATCGAGGCCGAGACGCCAACCTGCGGTCCCTTGGCATTCACCGAGGCGTTGGCACCCAGTCCGAAGGTGAAGCCGTCGGTGACGTTCTGTCCGCCTGAGGTACTGTTCATCGGGGCATAGTTCTCTATCTTCACACCGTGTCCGGCATCTACCAACTCGCAGCGCGTGTATATCTTCTTCATATACGGGCCGTAGACATCCTTGCGCAGAGCCGACACCTGATTGTCGAGTTCCTTCCAGGGTCCTCAGGAAGAGCCGTCATACCAGTCGCGCGCGCCGCTGGGGCCGCAGCCCAGGTCCTGGTTGTAGGCGGTCACTGTCTGCGTCACGCAGTAGACGTCGCAGTTCTTCTCCTTCGAGTAGGCCGTCCATATCCGGTAGGTCAGCGCTTCACGCTCGCGATAGGCCAGAAAGCTGTCTTCCTCGCGGAAGACGGCCAGCGACAGATAGTCGCCCTTGCCCTCGCTGTCCAGATAGACGGAGAAGTCGAAGTTGTCGGTCCACATCACGATGCGGTCGATAGCCTCCGTGTCCAGCATCTGCACGATGTATTTGGCCGTCACGTTGTTGCCGCCAATCTGATAGGTGGCGATGATGTCCTTCAGGCTGCTCACGAGCATCTTCAGATGGTCGATGGTGGGGTTGAACACGGCTACCGAGCCGCCGTTTGAGAGCACCATGATGATGCCGGCATAGTCGGCATTCGACAGGTTGCCGATGCGGTCGTTCGGCAGGATGATATGCTCCACCTCCTCGTTCGGTTTGTCCGAATCTGAGGCCAGATACGTAGCACGGTTGCCCACGCGGGCCACCAGGGCCTTACCCTCGCCGGTGTAGCTGCCGTCGAAGACATACGTCAGGCCGTCTACCGTCACGCTCATGGCGTCGGCGGTGGGTTCTGCCTCTGGTTCTACGAATTCCTCTAAGGTGTCGGGGGCGCCGTCCTGTGAGGCATTGTTGTCGTCGTCTATACATGCTGTTACGAGCAGCAAACACACACTTGCGAAGATGACTGCTGAGAGTCGGGGAATGACTGCTGAGAGTCGGAGAAAGAGTTTCTTTTCATTGTTGCATTGTTTTAAACGATTACTATGTTTCTATATCACATTCAGGAAGAGGGTGATGATTGCCGTGTTGATGAGGTCGGCAAACATGGCACCGATGATGGGGACAATGAGGAAGGGCTTGACGCTGTAGCGGTACTTGTAGCAGACGGCACTCATGTTGGCCATCGCATTGGGCGTGGCACCAAGACCAAAGCCGCACAGACCTGCACACAGTACGGCAGCATCGTAGTCGCGGCCCAAAAGGGGGAATGCCACCCAATAGGCAAACAGCGCCATCATGAGCACCTGCGACACCAGGATGACCACCAGCGGAAGCGCCAAGGTATGCAGTTCCCAGAGCTTGAGGGATATCATGGCTACGCCCAGGAACATAGACAGACAGATGTTGCCCACGCTGACGATGCGGTCCATGTCGAGCAGCGTGTCGCCCTTCACCCACCGCCCGTCTACCTTGTAGCGGAAGAGTCCGATGGTGTTGCGCACGATGGCGGCCAGTATCAAGGCTCCGAAATAGGTGGGGAAGGTGATGCCCGTCCGGGCCAGCAGCCAGCTCACCAATGTGCCGGCACCCATCACCAGCAGAATGCTATACGTAGCCTTGGCATACTGCTGAAACTCCTGTTCGTTGGTACTCACGCGCTTGGCACGCCCCTCGGGTGACGCCTCGTCGCTCTCGATGCCAGCCATTGCCGGGTCAGCGACTTCTTCATGTGGCTGCATCTGCTCATGCGACAGTTTTGTGCGGATAATCCGCTCTGCCAGCGGACCGCCAATCATCGAACCGGCTATCAGTCCGAAGGTGGCCGCAGCCATGCCGATAGTGTCCGCCCCATGCAGTCCCATGCCCTCAAGCACGCTGGCAAATCCGCCCACGGTGCCATGTCCGCCCGTCATCGGCATACTGCCGGTAGCCATACCTATCAGCGGGCTGACACCCATCAGCCGGGTGACGGCCTGCGGCATCAGGTTCTGCATGGCAATGATGCCCACCAGCAGAACCAACATAATGGCTAATAGTTTGCCGCCCTGACGGATGACCTTCAGGTCGCTCTGGAAGCCCACGCTGGTAAAGAATGCCAGCATGAAGACGTCGCCCAGCGTACCGTCGAATGACACCTCGACGTCCAGACAGCCATACAGCACCAAGGTGATGAACGAAAAGACAATGCCTCCGCTGACCGGCGAGGGCACACAGAAACGCTGCAGAAAGCCTATCCTGCGCGTCATCATCATACCAGCCATCAGTGCCAGGGCACCCACGCCGGCGGTTTGTATCATGTCCAGTTCAATATGCGTCATACCGTCTTATCCGTAATGTTATTAAAGAGGAAGTGCTCACAAAGTTACGATTTTATTTTGAATCGACAATGCTTTTTCCAAGAATTATATCATTATTTTGAGAAATAAAACATCCGCCCATCTTTCTGAGATGAACGGATTCTTATTATTGGGGTACACAATCGGAACCGTCCCTGTTGTGTTAGAGTCAATGTTCTACGGGAGGGAGTTTATAGGCAGGGAT
>DEWO01000106.1:0-2613 GCA_002363695.1 Prevotella sp. UBA3208 | reverse complement strand
GTATGGCATGTGTATGGTATGTATATGGCATCTCCCTGCCTGAAGCGACTCTAAAGCGATGCAAAAATATGCGTAATAGGTGCAGAATTTTCTGTTTTTTCTTGCATTGTGGTTGTTTTTGTTATATCTTTGTACCAAATTATTACACGTAAAACATTTTTGTTATGGCTATCATTAAAAAGAGTGGTGTTGGCAACATCCTTTCTGGTACTATCGACGGTGTCGAGTATGTCACAACTCGCAATGGCGTTACTTATGTGCGCTCTGTTCCCCAGATGCCTGCCCGGATCTATAAGACCCCTAAGGCCCTGAAGCGGCAGGCGCTTTTCAGATTCATCCAGATGCATCGGAAAACTCACAAGAGTGACCCCCTGTGAGTTTATTCTCGCGCTTTTTCATGCTTTTTCCCGCTTTTTCATGCAAAAAAGACAAATATTGTTAGAACCTGTACTGCACCTTCATGTTGACCGCATGCCGGTTGACAAGTGTATTGCTGCAGAACACATCAAACATGTCGTGCCAATCGACACAGAAATTCCATCTGCAGCCAAATTGTTTGTTCACCGACAGACAACCATATACGGGAACGCCTGTCACCTCGCGTCTTGGCGATTTCTTGGTATAATACACCACCTGAGCACCTATCTGCCATTGTTGAGGAAGAAAGGCAGTGGGCGCTAATCGGAATGAGGCATAGGTTCCGCTCTTGATGGCATATAGGTTGGAACCGCCCGTCAGACTCATCCACTGGGTTTTCCAGTAAGCCGATGCCCCCAGTTCCATGAAGTTCTCGCCATCCTCAATGAGATAATAGCTCGCCTCCGTCTGCACCGTCAGCCGCTGACGGCTGTAGGCGTGCGACAGCTTCATCTGATGAATGGTGCGCTCGTCCAGCTGCCCCTTGGTAATGGCCCACTGCTCATCAGAAAGCATGTTGCCTTCCATCGCGATGGCTTCATAGAGGGGGTTGTAGTATTTGCGGAAATAGCCCAGCTGCACCTGGTTCCGGCGATTAGGCGTATAGATGATGCTGGCATTCGTATTGTTACGGGTGTCAGCATACTTCTGGCTATCGGCGGCATCCGTCAGCTGGTAGTGGTAGAACATCACACGA
Source organism: Prevotella sp. UBA3208 (assembly GCA_002363695.1). Next base: position 1,499 of record DEWO01000106.1, on the reverse strand, counting down.
TTGCCAGCGGTAAACTTCCACTGCGGCAGGGCGTAGGTGAGCTGCAGATAAATGTCATGGTTGAAGACCTTCCAGCTCCAGTCGGTATCCTTGAGGCCGGTCATGAGGAAATCGCCCTCCACACCCACCATCACGGACAGGCGCTTGGTCAGCAATGGCGTGTTCAGCTCAACGACATACATGGGCAGCTTGTTGGAGAGGAGCGGGTCGCTGGCATACTGGTAGCCGCCCGTCAAGAGCAGTTCCGTGCCCAGGTTGTTGAAAGTATGGAAGTATCTGAATCGGCCCATCACCTTGCGCGACGTACCACTTGGGCGATCCAGATATTGTTGGGTAAAAAAGGTCAACAGCCTGTTTCGGTCGTCAAAGCGGTTGGTCATGTGAAGCGTCAGATACTGCTCGTCCACATCGCGGTGGCGATAGGACAGATTGGCATAGAGGTCGGTGTGCTTGCTGCCGTACAGCGCATTGGCGGTGGCAATACCTTCAAACCGCTTCCCAGCGGCCCCTTGTCCTTCCACGAAACCCTGCCATGCTTCGGGCATCTTCAGGTAGATGTCCAGCACGCGGTTCATGCCGACGGTACCCTTCGCCACGCCCGTGTTGTCGCAAACCTGTATCCTGTCGATGTCCTTGGCCTTCATCTGGCTGAGAACCAGCCTCGTGTCGGCATTTATCGGACAGTTGCCGATGCGGAGGTTATAGCCGGTGATGACATCCTCATAGCCCGCCTTCATCAGACCGGGCATCATCTGCAGGACGTCCATCAGCGTTTCCTCTCCCGTCAGCTCCATTCGCTGCGGATAAATCACCGTCCTGTCCCCCCTCACCTCTATGATGGGCAGGCTATCTTCTGCAGACACCGTAACCGATAAAAGCAGAATGGTGATTACAACGAGAAATGTAACCATAGTTTCAGTTCGTTTGTGCAAAGTTACGAAATTAAGCCCAATAGTCCCTTATAATTTAGGCATTTTTGCACAAAACCGCCTTTTTTTCCCACTTCTGCACACAAAAAGAGAGAAAACCTTGCATTTTCTTGCATTTCGGCTTTTTATTTTGTATCCTTGCAGAGACAACGACTGTCTAACGTTGGAAAGCGTTGAAGACGCTTACGGAGTGACGAAGTGACGTAGTGACGTCACTTAATGGTTACTACAATGGTTGACTACCGATGATAGTTATGACAGTAAAGGGCAAGATAATCTGAGTTAACTCAAATCATCAATCGAGTTAACTCAAACGATCAATCGAGTTAACTCAAAATGGGTACTTTACCCAGAAAGATGCCCCGCAGGGCATTTTCCCTACGAGGCATTTCCCATATCTTCCAATGATTATGCCAGACAGAAGTCGAGGTCGCGCGTGATCTGCTCCTTGTCCAGATGCTGGCCGATGAAGACGAGCTTCTGCATGCGGTCGCCATACTGCTCGTCCCAGTCCTTGCGCAGCTGCGGATTCTGCTGCATCATCATCTCCAGTTCGTCCTTGGGCATCGT
>DEWO01000118.1:1970-12775 GCA_002363695.1 Prevotella sp. UBA3208 | reverse complement strand
CTGTGCATCCTGATGATTCCGTTCTTCCTGAAACGATATGGTATCAAGGTTGTCATGCTCATGTCCATGTTTGCATGGGTCTTCCGTTTTGGATTCTTCGGCATTGGCAATCCGGCTATGCCTGGCGTGATATTCTTCATCCTCTCATGTGTTGTCTATGGTGTGGCTTTCGACTTCTTCAACGTCTCGGGCGGCATTTTCGTCGATCAGGAGTGCGAACCCAGCATCAAGGCTTCAGCACAGGGACTATTTATGATGATGACCAACGGCCTTGGAGCTACCATCGGAACATTGGCTGCCGGCGAAGTGGTCAATCACTATTGTCATTGGGAAGGTGCTTATCTGGAAGGCGACTGGCAGACATGCTGGTTCATCTTCTCGGCTTTCTCGCTCATTGTAGGTCTGTCGTTCGCATTCGTCTTCAAGCCTGAAAAGAAATGAAGGAAGTCAGATTCTTCTTCGTACCTGAGGCAGCCAGTCAGACTGAATTACCTGCCGAAGAGGCTATGCACGCCCTGCGTGTGCTTCGCCTCAAAGTGGGAGACGAGATGATGCTGATGGACGGCGAGGGCACATTCTATCGTGCCGTGGTGACACTTGCTCACACCAAACACTGTATGTACGAAATCCAGGAGGCTTTTCCACAACAGCCTCAGTGGGCAGGACATGTGCATCTGGCTATTGCTCCCACGAAGCTGATGGATCGGATGGAATGGATGATTGAGAAAACGGTGGAAATAGGTGTTGACGAAATCTCGTTCCTGAACTGCCAGTTTTCTGAACGGCGTGTCGTCAAGATACCACGGGCTGACAAGATTGTCGTTTCGGCCGTCAAGCAGAGTCATAAAGCGTGGAGGACAAAACTCAACGACATGCAGGCTTTTAAGGAGTTTGTGGCTCAGCCGAGAGAAGGACATAAGTTTATAGCCCACTGCTACGAGGAAGTCCCTCGAACCTATCTCTATGACGAGTTGCGCAAGCTTACTGCTTCTGAACCCACCACGGTACTAATAGGTCCTGAAGGCGATTTCTCGATAGACGAAGTGAAGGAGGCAGTGGCACAAGGATTCGTCTCAGTGCATCTGGGACAAAGCCGTTTGCGCACGGAGACGGCTGGCCTTTCTGCCGTGATGATGATGCAGCTTAGTAAAACGTGAACTATGTGATAATGAGAAAAGTTACGGACTGATTTTGACTATGAGAAAGATATTTGTATCCATATTCCTGATGTTTGCTCTGAGTGCGTCGGCTCAAGTTGAAACGATGCAAAGTGTGTTAAAGGAAATGCCTGATTCTTTGTTGACGTACTTGACGAAGAATAATCTCCTGGACTTCATCGACTTTGCTGCTTCCAAGATGGATGCGGAAGTGGACAATACTTTAGGAGGTAAAAGCCGTATGCAGAAACTGACTGACCGCTATGTATCAATAGCACTGAACGAGGCTTCTTCACTGGAGATGAAGTTGTTGCCTGTGAATGAGCAGGTGGACAGCGCCAACCAAATAGTGTGCATGGTCAGAACTTATGGCAAGGATGTCCGCGAAAGCACGGTCAGTTTCTATTCCGTCAAATGGAGAAAGTTGGCTACAGCGCAATATATGGACAGCCCTGATGCCCCCATGTTCGTTGCAGTACTGCATGAAGAGGAAGACGAGTTGACTTTGGAGCCTGTAACCAAGCTGGACGCTCCGGCCAATGAAGAGCAAAAAGAGACACGTAAAATGTCAATAAACCTAAAATGGAGCAATGGATTTCTTAATAAGATTTAAATAATTGATAATTTTAGCCTAAAAACATTGCATGATAATATTTTTTTCCTATCTTTGCATGTGTGTTTTTCATGGTATTAGATTATTAAGGTTAATTAAAAGATTGGTTGTCGTGAGACAATCAATTTTTTTTTGTGCAAATCCGCTGAATTGTGTTAACATGGAAAAAGGGAATCCGAAGATCCCCTTTTATTGTTTGTTTGGAATAAATTATTTTGTTTGTAACTCTTTCGGCGTTATGCTTCAGGAACTACTGATACATAGCTCTTGTCGTGTCTGCCCTTGTGGAACTCTACAGTACCATCGCAGAGAGCATAGAGCGTATCGTCCTTACCCATAGCCACGTTGTTGCCTGCATTGTGCTTAGAGCCACGCTGACGAACGATAATGTTACCTGCAACAACCTTCTGGCCACCGAAAATCTTAATGCCAAGTCGCTGAGCTGCTGACTCACGACCGTTCTTAGAACTACCTACACCTTTCTTATGTGCCATTTCTTGTTCCTCCTAAGTTTAAGCAATTACTGATTTAACTTCTACCTGGGTGTACTGCTGACGGTGACCGTTGCGCTTGCGAGAGTCCTTACGACGCTTCATCTTGAAAACGATTACCTTCTCACCCTTTACGAGCGGATTAACCACTTCGCATACTACTTTTGCGCCACTTACGGTGGGAGCGCCTACCTGTACTGAACCTTCATTGTCGACAAGCAGTACCTTGTCGAATTCAACAGTTTTGCCAGCCTCCACATCTTTCATGTGGTTGATGAAGAGCTTTTTGCCCTGCTCAGCCTTGAACTGCTGACCGTTGATTTCTACAATTGCGTACATTGTTTTATTTAATTGTTAACGGGTTTTTCCGCATGGCGTATTGCTTCGTGCAACAACTTCTTTGAGCCACCACGGACTAAATCGGGCGCAAAGGTACGAAAAATCTTTGAATCTACCAAATAAATGGGCAAAAAAATAAAGCGATGACCCTCACAGGCGACCGCTTCTATCTTCAATAGGTATTAGTCCTTTTTTAAGGTAAAAAGATTGTTTTCAGGATAACGATGCAAATTTACAATAATTATTGTTAACAGCCAAACTTTTTTCGATGATTTTTTCAATTATTTTTCCGTGCGCCCACACAGCATAACTTTCGTTTAAATATTTTAAATAAAAGTTTGTGTAAACGATTGAATAAAAGCAAATGTAAAAAAATAGTATAACCCGGAAAACTAAAAAAAGAAACCCTCGTGGGGATTCCTTTTTTTGTAGTCGATAGGGGAATCGAACCCCTATGCCAAGATTGAGAATCTTGTATCCTAACCATTAGATGAATCGACCATCCTGTTAGTTGCTCTCGCAGAGAAATCCCTCGGTGCGGAAGGAGGGGGATTCGAACCCCCGGTACGGAAACCCGTACGGCAGTTTAGCAAACTGCTGGTTTCAGCCACTCACCCATCCTTCCTTCAGGACTTAGGAGTTCGAAACCGTGGGGTTGTCTCCTTGATTGCGGGTGCAAAGGTACAACATATTTTTGAACCTTGCAAATTTTTCAAAGACTTTTTTCACGAAATCTCTATTTTTTTTCTTTTTTGAGCGGAATACGGGACTCGAACCCGCGACCCTCGGCTTGGGAAGCCAATGCTCTACCAACTGAGCTAATTCCGCTTATATGCAGTTGCAATGCACTTTCAAAAGAAAAGAGTCAGAACCCAAATCCTGACTCCATAGAAAGTGAGCCGATAGCCGGACTCGAACCGGCGACCCACGCATTACGAATGCGTTGCTCTACCAACTGAGCCATATCGGCAGTCTTTCAAAGAACTCTTTGCTCGAAAGCGAGTGCAAAGGTAATACTTTTTTCTGTAACCGCCAAATCTTTTGGCATTAAAGTTTCTCTTTCAGGAATTTTCCTGTTAAACTCTTCTCGCAAGCTGCAATTTCCTCAGGTGTGCCACATGCGACAAGTTGTCCTCCGCGGTCGCCACCATCGGGTCCCATATCGATGATGTAGTCGGCGCACTTGATGATTTCCATGTTGTGTTCGATGACCAGTACAGAGTGGCCTCGCTCTATCAGGGCATTAAAGGAAGCAAGGAGCCGCTCTATGTCATGAAAGTGCAGACCAGTAGTCGGCTCGTCGAAGATAAAGAGGGTGGGTTCTTGTTTTTCCTGCCCAATGAAATAGGCCAGCTTCACTCGCTGGTTCTCACCACCCGAAAGGGTGGAGGAGTTCTGTCCTAACTTGATGTAGCCAAGACCGACATCCTCTAAGGTCTTCAACCTGTTGACAATGGTCTTCTGTCCGTGTTCTCCAAAGAACTGGATAGCCTCTGAAATGGTCATGTTCAGCACATCGTCGATGTTCTTGCCTTCGTAGCGCACATCCAGGATGTCGTGCTTAAAGCGGTGTCCGTGACAGGCTTCACATGTCAGTACGAGATCGGCCATAAACTGCATCTCGACAGTGATGACTCCGGCGCCCTTGCACTCTTCGCAGCGTCCTCCGTCGGCATTGAAAGAGAAATACTGCGACGTGAAGTTCATCTGCTTGGCCAAAGGCTGTTCGGCAAACAGGTCTCGAATGGCATCATACGCTTTGACGTATGTGGCAGGGTTGGAACGTGTCGACTTGCCTATAGGATTCTGGTCGACAAACTCCACGTGCTTGATGGATTCGTAGTCGCCGGCAAGTCCCATATATTCACCCGGAGCGTCAAAGACATCGCCAAGATGACGTTTCAGGGCAGGGTAGAGGATGCCCTTGACCAACGAGGATTTGCCACTGCCCGACACACCAGTGACTACAGTCATCACATTGAGGGGGAAGTCAACGTCTATGCCTTGAAGATTGTTCATCCGTGCCCCCTTTACGGTGATTTTCTGATTCCAGGGACGGCGACTATTGGGTACGGGGATCTGCTCGTCGTGTGTCAGAAACTTCAAGGTGTAACTCTTGGGAAATTTCTTCAGCGCTTCTTCAGTAACGTCGTTGGCGTGACCTTCAAACACGATTTCACCTCCGAGTTGTCCTGCATCAGGCCCTACGTCTATCAGATAGTCGGCAGCACGCATGATTTCCTCGTCGTGTTCGACAATAACCACTGTGTTGCCTAAATCGCGTAACTCCTTGAGAACCTTGATCAGCCTATCCGTATCTCTGGAATGGAGTCCGATGCTTGGCTCGTCGAGTATGTATAAGGAACCTACCAGTGATGAGCCCAGCGAAGTGGTCAGATTGATACGCTGGCTTTCGCCGCCACTGAGCGTGTTGGACATACGGTTCAAGGTAAGGTACCCCAGCCCTACGTCTAAAAGGAATTGCAGACGCGAATTAATTTCCGTCAGCAGACGGCGACTGATCTGTTGCTCCTGTTCAGTGAATTCCAGTTGGTCAAACCATGTCTTCAATCTGATGATGGGCATCTGAACCAAGTCCGATATGCTTCGTCCGCCAATCTTTACATAGTCAGCCTCAGGCTTCAGGCGAGTTCCGTGACACTTCGGACAAGTCGTCTTTCCACGATAGCGTGACAGCATGACACGATACTGTATCTTGTATTGATTCTCCTTCACCATCTGGAAGAAGGCGTCGATGGAAACCTGGTCGTGTATATCCTTATTGCGCTCTGATGGCAGCCCGTGCCACAGTTGGTCCTTCTGCTTCTGAGTCAGGTTGTAGTATGGCTCGAAAATAGGAAAGTCGTCTTTGGCAGCACGCCGACAGAACTCCTCTTTCCATATCTTCATCTTTTCTCCATGCCAGCAAACCACACACCCGTCGTAGACAGAAAGTGTGGTATTGGGGATGACCAGATGTTCGTCTATTCCTATAATCTTGCCGAATCCCTGACATTCAGGACAGGCGCCGACAGGTGAGTTGAAAGAGAACAGCTGGTCGCTGGGTTCCTCGAACGTCATCCCGTCTGCCTCGAAGCGCATGGAGAAGTCATAGCAGATGTTGGAAGGCAGAAACATCAACCTGCACTCGCCGCCACCCTCGTAGAAGGCGGTCTCTGCTGAGTCTATCAGACGTGAAACCACATCCTTTGCATCGTCTACGGAGAGTCTGTCAACGACCAGATAGAGTTGTGTGTCCTGCGTAAGACCGTTGGGGTCTTGCTTCTCCAGCCAGTCGTCTATACGCACGATGTCTCCATTGACTGCCATTCGCGCATAACCGTTTTGCACATACATACGCAGCTGTTTCTCCATCGTACGATCTGCAACAGGCTTGATGGGAGCCATCACGACGTATTTGGTACCTGGCTGATATTGTTGGGTACACTTGACGATGTCCTCCGTGGAGTGTTTCTTCACCTCCTGGCCGCTGATGGGTGAGTAGGTGATGCCGATACGCGCAAACAACAACCGCAGATATTCGTATATTTCTGTTGTTGTGCCGACGGTGCTTCTGGGATTGCGCGAGATGACTTTCTGCTCAATGGCTATTGCGGGAGGAATGCCCTTGATGAAATCGCATTCCGGCTTGTTCATACGTCCCAGAAACTGGCGGGCATAGCTTGACAGGCTTTCCACATAACGCCGCTGGCCTTCAGCATACAGCGTGTCAAAAGCCAGCGACGATTTGCCGCTGCCACTGACGCCTGCCACCACAACAAGTTTGTTGCGTGGAATTTTGACATTGATATTTTTCAGGTTGTTAACCCGTGCTCCTTTTATCTCGATGTAGTCACTCATGCGCGTACCTTATTTATATATTAAGGAGAGAGACGTCAATCCTCAATAATATCATATTCGTCAGTTTTCTCTTCCTCTTGAATTGTTGCCGAGGTTTCCTGGCTTTTTGAATCCTCCGTGATTTCCGAGTCCGTCGGACCTGCTGTTACTGCATACTTCTTGCGCAACCTTTCCTGATACCACCAGAGCCCAAAGAGCAAGCCTGCAGCCACAAAGATCATGTAAAACCACACTGCTCCGGAAGAGAATATGAAGTAGGGGGGTATGACCACCTCGATAGTTCGCATATCATACGCTTCTGGCGATTCCAACAGGAAGGCCTTGACCATGAATCGGTATGTTCCAGCCGGTACGTCGCTATAGTTCACCTTCCTGGTCTTGTCCGCATTCATCCAGTCGCGGTCGTATCCTTCCAGTTTGTACTGGTAGACGACGCGGTGTTGCAACTGGTAGTTGAGTGCTGCAAACCGGAATGAGAACATATTGTTGCGCGAAGGAATGATGACTCGCTTGCTTTCCGGCACATAGTAGTCGTAGGTGTCGTTGAGCCGTGGGCTTTGCAGTTCGTCGTTCAGATAGAAGTCCGTAATGCGCAACTTCAACAGCGAACCTGTCGAGTTCCTCAGCTTTTTGCGGTCTATCGTGTAGTATCCGTTCAGTGTTCCGAAAAGTATCTTGCCCTGAGCGCCCATAATGGCAGCCCCTTCCGAGCACATGGTGTCGTCTACGCCGTCCAACTGCGAGAAGGTTGTGAAAATCTTCTTCTTGGTGTCGAACGAGCAGAGTATATGGTCCGTGGCAAACCACACATTGCCTTTCTCGTCGAAGGTGATGCTTCTTATTTCCTCAGAGGGCAGCCCGTCCTCTACGCCGTAGTTCTTGAAAGTCCAGGCTCCTGAGTCATCCTTCTTTTTGGTATGGCTTAGTCCGCCGCTGTTGGTACCTACCCACATGGTTCCGTCTGGAGCGCAGACCAGATTGACAATGTCGTTGCTCATCAGCCCGTCTTCCAACTTCTCAGGCTCCTTCAGGGGCTCTATGGTTACATTGTTGTTTTTCAGCGACATAATCAGTATGCCGTCCGTGGTTCCTACCCACACCTTTCCACTCTTGTCCACGGCAATGGTTCTTACCTTCTGATGCGAGTCCAGCGGATAGCTCTTGAGCGAGTTCTTACAGTGCAGGGCTATATACTTGCCGTCCTTGTTCTTGCGCAGGATGTTGATGCCCCCGCCATAGGTGGCAATCCAGATGTTTCCCTGGCGGTCTTCTGCTGCTTGGTAGGCAGCATTGCTGCTCAGCGACCACAGGTTGTTCTCCTCGTGGCAGATGTTTTGTACGGCGAAACCTCCCTCGTGGGGCGTTATCTTGAACACACCGTTGTCCTTGTCGCATACCCAGTAGTTGCCCTTCGAGTCCATAGACATTCCGTAGGGACGGCTGATGGGCTTGCCGTTCTGGTCTTGGGTAATGGTGGTCAGCAGCGTGCCGTCGTCCTTATATACAAAGATGCGTCCATGTTTGTTGCAGAGGAATGTGAGATGTCGGTTCTTGTCGTAGCACATACCACGAATCTCATTGTCCATAGGCTGGTCAGACTCAGGCATCACCAGCGTACGGCTGATGGTTCTTTTCAGTACCTCCAGCTTCTCCAAGCCGCGACGGATGGTCGACTCCCATACTACACCGTCGTTCATCTCCAGTCGGGCATTGACGGTGTTCGACAGGTTCCAGGGGTTGCTGGGGTCGTCATGGAAGTATTCTACTTCGTCCGTCTCGCGGTTGTAATATCCGTATCCACCGTGGTTCATGCGAATCCACACCACGCCCAATGCCTCGTCGAACTCTGCTCCTCGGCTGGTGAACTCAGGCACCATCACGCGCTGTTTGAACGACTTGATGTCTCCGGTCTCCATGTTCATGCGATAGGCGCCGTCGCCCATATCCGAGAACCACAACAGTCCGTGACTGTCCACAAAGAGTCCTGTAATCTCCTGTCCGAAGTCCTTGATGAGCTTGGGCTCCTGGCCATAGGCGAACTGTAGGATTTTTCCCGATTTCGTCCCGACGAAGATGTTATATCCGTTGGTGGCCAGCTTTGTGATGTGCTCATCGTTGAAGTAGCCTTTCCTCTCCAGTGAGAGGTTCGACATATCAATGCGGTGGACACCCTTCTGCGTTCCCACCCAGATGTCGCCGTGATAGCCTTCCACAATGCAGTTCACCGTCAGTCCGCCAGTCATAATCTGACTCCGCTTTAGTCCCTGACGGTCCAGGCGTACCTTGTAGATGCCTTCTTCACCGTACGACAGCAGCACCTCGTTGCTGCTGGTGACATAGGGGCTGAAGAAGTAGTCCATCTTGAAGGCGTCGTGACCACTGACACCCTCCAGCGGGTCCTGTAGCTTGTCTGTCTGCCGGTTTATGACGAATACGCGTCCGTCATACATCTTCAGCCACACGTTCTGCGAGTGGTCGATGGTCATATTGTCTACACGGTTGTGCATACCCCTGATGCCGCTGGCAATACCCGTCTTGTAGTTGTAGAAGTGGTATCCGTCGAAACGCGACACACCGTTCCATGTGGCAACCCACAGAAATCCATAGTCGTCGTTTCTCAGCGCGGCAATCGTATTGCTGGGTAGTCCGTCTTCAGTAGTGTAATGTGAAAGAGAAGCCTGCAAATGCTGGCCTCTCAGGTCTTGTGGGACCCAGAGAGCCAGCACTGCAAGCGGCATTAGTAGTTTTGTTTTTAAGTTAGTTATGTTCATCTTATGTGCTTAGTAAGCGAAGAGCGGATACGCTTTCATCTTCTCATTGACACGCTGACGTACAGAGGCAATCACCTGCTCGTTCTCAGGGTCGTTGAGCACCTCTTCTATCAGCTCGGCAATCAGCACCATCAGGTCCTCCTTGGCACCACGTGTGGTGATGGCAGGCGTACCCAGGCGGATGCCGCTGGTCTGGAAGGCCGAACGGGTGTCAAACGGCACCATGTTCTTGTTCACGGTGATGTCTGCTGCCACCAGGGCGTTCTCAGCTACCTTACCGGTCAGGTCGGGATACTTCGAGCGCAGGTCTACCAGCATGGAGTGGTTGTCCGTACCGCCGCTGACAATCTGGAAGCCGCGCTTCATCAGCTCGTCTGCCAGCACCTTGGCGTTCTTCTGCACCTGCTTGGCCCACTCTTTGAACTCAGGCTTCAGCGCCTCGCCGAAGGCTACGGCCTTGGCGGCGATGACGTGCTCCAGCGGACCGCCCTGCTGTCCGGGGAATACAGCCGAGTTGAGCAACTGCGACATCATCTTTGTCACACCCTTTGGAGTCTTCAGACCCCAGGGGTTCTCGAAGTCCTTGCCCATCAGGATGATACCGCCGCGTGGACCGCGCAGGGTCTTGTGGGTTGTCGAGGTCACGATGTGCGCATACTTCACGGGGTTGTCCAGCAGTCCTGCGGCAATCAGACCGGCGGGGTGGGCCATGTCAATCATCAGCAGGGCACCCACCTTGTCTGCTATCTCGCGCATACGCTTGTAGTCCCATTCGCGGCTGTAGGCCGAGCCGCCACCGATAATCAGCTTGGGCTTGTGCTCCAGGGCCAGGCGCTCCATCTCGTCATAGTCTACGCGACCCGTTTCCTTGTTCAGGTTGTATCCTACGGGCTTATACAGAATTCCTGAGGTGTTGACCAGTGAGCCGTGCGACAGATGGCCACCGTGGTCCAGGTTCAGGCCCATGAAGGTGTCGCCGGGCTTCAGCACAGCCAGCAGCACTGCTGCATTAGCCTGTGCGCCGGAGTGGGGCTGCACGTTGGCATATTCTGCACCAAACAGTTTGCACACGCGGTCGATGGCTAACTGCTCCACCTTGTCCACCACCTGACAGCCGCCATAGTAGCGGTGGCCGGGATAGCCTTCGGCATATTTGTTAGTGAGGTAGGAGCCCATAGCCTCCATCACCTGGTCACTAACGAAGTTCTCACTTGCAATGAGCTCAATGCCTTTTAGCTGGCGCTGGTGCTCCTGCTCAATCAACTCGAAAATCTGATTGTCTCTTTCCATTTTGTTTGTCTGTGTTTGGTTTTAAATTCGCCAATATTGGTGCAAAGGTACAAAAATAAGTGTAGAGTGAAGAGTGAATAGTGATAAATTTGCTGTCACCTTGTTATTTTTTAACGTTTTCACCTGTCACTCCGTTCTATTCCTTCAACAGGTCCGGACGCAATCGGCGGGTGCGCTCCATGGCCTGCTCCAGTTCCCAGTTGCGTATCTTTGCCTCGTTGCCGCTAAGCAGTATTTCCGGCACCTTCCAGCCCTTGTAGTCAGCTGGGCGCGTGTAGATGGG
>DEWO01000118.1:0-1857 GCA_002363695.1 Prevotella sp. UBA3208 | reverse complement strand
CCGATGACACCGGGCACCACGCGCACGACGGCGTCGGCTATCATGGCGGCCACCAGTTCGCCGCCCGTCAGCACAAAGTCGCCAATGGATATCTCCTTGGTTATCAGATGGTCGCGCACGCGCTGGTCTATACCCTTGTAGTGGCCGGCCAGGATGATGAGGTTGCCCTTCAGCGACAGTTCGTTGGCCATGTGTTGGTCGAAGCGCTCACCGTCGGGCGACGTGAAGATGACCTCGTCGTAGTCGCGCTCAGCCTTCAGGGCGCTGATGCAGCGGTCTATGGGCTCACACTGCATCACCATGCCTGCACTGCCTCCGTAGGGGTAGTCGTCCACGCGCCGCCACTTGTCCAGCGTGTAGTCGCGCAGGTTGTGCAGACGTATCTCGGCCAGCCCTTTCTTCTCGGCACGGGCCAGTATCGATTCGTGTACGAAGCCCTCTAACATTTCGGGCAATACGGTAATAATGTCAATTCTCATTGTAAAATTCCTTAATTCGTTCTATATATCGTTCGCCCACCTGACGTCCCAGCTCGTACACGTGGTGCATCTCGTCCGGGTCGTGCGAGATGTGGCCGATGGGTATCTTCCCGTCAGGTCTGATGACCAGACTGCGACCTTCGCGTTCTGCTTGAGCCACATATTCTAACTCTCTGTTATACATCAGGTGACGCTCGTTCAGCGCCTTTATCATCCGGGGATATTTCCTGAGCCCTATCCGCATCAGCGGCATCAGCTTGTTGCGCTCCTTCACAAAGCCCTTCGGCTGCGTCAGTATGACCACGTTGCGCCGGTAGCCGTGCTGCTCGAAGTAGGCCAGGGGAATCGAGTCGCTGACACCGCCGTCCAGCAGCTTGCGACCCTGCACCTCGACCACCTTCGACGCCAGCGGCATCGAGGCCGACGCCCTGAGCCATTCCAGCTCGTCATAGTTCACGCTGTCCATCGTGTGATAGACAGCCTCTCCCGTCGTCACATCCGTACAGACCACGACAAACTCCATCGGGTTCTGCTCGAAGGCTTCAGTGTCGAAGAGGTCATACTCGTAGGGGACCACATGATAGCCGAACTGGGCATTGAAGTAGTCGCCCGTCGCCAGCAGCGAGCGCAGCCCGCTGTATCGGGCATCCCGGGCGAAGCGCATGTTGTAGCGGATGGCACGCCCCACCTGCCGCGACTTATAGTTACATCCGAAGGCAGCGCCAGCCGACACGCCTATCAGCCCGTCGGGCCACACACCGTGCTCCATCATGACGTCCGTCACACCGGCAGTCCACAAGCCACGCATGGCTCCACCTTCCAAAACGAGTCCCTTCTTCATAATCGCTTGCAAAGGTACAAATAAAAAAACAATTAAGACTGCAACGCCGCACTTTTTCTTTCTCGTCACAAATAAAAACAAGCTATTGACGAGAGAGGCACCCCACCTTTTCGGGGGATGCCTCGCTTTTCTTTTTACACAGAAGGGACTCTCCCTTTGTGTGCTTTTTTTGATTCTTCAACCTTCATCCTTCAGCCATCAGCCATCAGAACGGTCCGTGTCCCATACATGACGTTACGCCCAGCGTAGTACCGATTGCCGTCAGAATCGAAATCAGAATCTGAATCAGCGTCTTCCAAGTTTCCTTCTTCATAACTTCTCTGAACTTTAATTTTAATCCCTATAATTCGTAGTCGTTAATTACTTTGAACTTTGTCATCGACCCTTGGGTCGCTCTGCGCCTTTAGGTCAGAGATTGCATAGCCACACTCTGCACCTTTAGGTCAGAGATTGCATAGCCACACTCTGCACCTTTAGGTCAGAGAACCTAAAACTCTAAACCTTTAACTCTTAACTTTTAACTTGGGGGGGGCGGGG
>DEWO01000082.1 GCA_002363695.1 Prevotella sp. UBA3208 | reverse complement strand
ACCCATTACGAAATACCATACACCATAACCGCATGCGCAGCAGATTACGAGGATAATCCATGCAGCTTTAACACCTTGGAAGCCCGATTTCTTAGCTGGGGCTGCAGCCTTTGTTGTTGTTGCCATAAATGTAATTTTTAATTTTTTAGTTATTAAATAAATTAAGTTGTAAAAATTTCGCTATTGTTCGGCAAAGATAAGAAATTCAAGTGTACTAAAAGCCTAATTAAGAACTTTTAACTTGATATTTCTCAATTTTTACGCCAATACGGACAATACTTCCTTGATTCTGCGCATTGCTTCGACAATATTTTCGTCACTTGTCGCATAACTCATGCGGAAACACTTGGGGTCTCCGAAGGCATCGCCGCCCACTGTTGCCACGTGGCCTTTTTCTAACAGATACATCGCCAAATCGGTGGAATTGTTGATGGTAGTGCCGTCGGGAGTTTTCTTTCCGTAGAAGCTCGAGCACTTGGGGAATAGGTAGAATGCTCCCTCAGGGATGTTGACTTCCAGTCCTGGAATTTCCTTGGCCAGTTTCACAATCAGGTCGCGACGGCGCTCAAAGGCCTTGCGCATCTCCTCAACGCACTCCTGGCTTGAGGTATAGGCAAACTCGGCAGCCTTCTGGCTGACGGAGCACGGTCCGCTGGTATATTGTCCCTGCAGCTTGTTGCAGCCTTTGACAATCCACTCCGGTGCAGCAATGTATCCGATGCGCCAGCCCGTCATGGCATAGGCTTTCGACACGCCGTTGACAATGATGCTGCGCTCCTTCATGCCTTTAAACTGGGCGATGCTCTCATGGCAGCCTATGTAGTTGATGTGCTCATAAATCTCGTCAGCCAGCACAAAGAGGTCGTCGTGGCTCATGATGACCTTTGCCAGTGCCTCCAGCTCGGCTTTCGAGTAAACACTGCCCGTAGGATTGCTGGGTGAGCAGAGGATAATCAGGCGTGTCTTGGGCGTAATGGCTGCCTCCAGTTGCTCGGCAGTCATCTTGAAGTTCTGCTCGAAGCCGGCTTCTACGATGACAGGTTGGCCGCCTGCCAGCAGTACCATCTGCGGGTAGCTGACCCAGTAGGGAGCGGGTATGATGACCTCGTCGCCGGGGTTCACCAATGCCATCACGGTGTTGCAGACACTCTGCTTGGCACCGTTCGACACCAGGATTTCTGCTGGTTGATAGTGCAGGTGGTTCTCGCGTTCCAGCTTGCGGGCAATGGCCTGGCGCAGATCTGGATAGCCGGGGACTGGCGAGTACTTTGAGTAGTTCTCGTCTATTGCCAGTTTCGCTGCCTGCTTAATATGGTCGGGTGTGTTGAAGTCGGGTTCGCCGACACTCATGTTGATGACGTCGATACCCTGAGCTTTCATTTCAGAACTTTTCTGTGACATGGCCAGCGTTGCTGACGGGGCCAGTCTTTGCAAACGGTCAGATAATTGTGCCATAATTATGCTTTTTGTTTCTATTTGGGTGCAAAAGTACGCAATTTATTCTTTTTAAACGAATAAGTCTGCCACTTTTTTACTTTTTTACCCTTTTGCCTTTCCTATTTACTTCAGGTGCAGCAGATGCCCCATGCGTTCCTGTTTGGTTTTCAGGTAGCGCAGGTTGTACTCGTTGGGAGTGGTTTCTATGGGTACGTTCTCGACAATCTCCAGCCCGTAACCCTCCAGTCCTACGCGCTTGACGGGGTTGTTGGTCATGAGGCGCATCTTCTGGACACCCAGCATACGCAGTATCTGGGCTCCGCAGCCGTAGTCGCGCTCGTCAGGCTTGAATCCCAGGTGGACGTTGGCGTCAACGGTGTCCAGCCCCTGCTCCTGCAGCTTGTAGGCAGCAATCTTGTTCATCAGGCCGATGCCGCGACCCTCCTGCTGCATGTAGACGATGACGCCGCGGCCTTCCTCTTCTATTTTCTGCATGGCCTTGTGCAGCTGTTCGCCGCAGTCGCAGCGCTTCGAACCCAGGATGTCGCCCGTCATGCACGACGAGTGTACGCGCACCAGCACGGGTTCGTCCTCACGCCACTCACCCTTGATGAGTGCCATGTGCTCCAGTCCGTTCGACTTCTGACGGAAGGGTATCAGCCGGAAGTGGCCCCACTCGGTGGGCATGTCCACCTCCTCACCCTTCTCGACAATGCTTTCCTTCTGCAGGCGGTAGGCTATCATGTCCTTGATGGTGATAATCTTCAGGTCGTGCTCCTGGGCAAATGCCATCAGCTGGGGCATACGGGCCATGGTGCCGTCGTCATTCATAATCTCGATGAGGGCACCGGCAGGGTAGAGGCCCGACAGTTTACACAGGTCGATGGCCGCTTCCGTATGGCCCGAGCGACGCAGCACACCGTTGTCTTGGGCGTACAGCGGACTGATGTGGCCTGGGCGCCCGAAGGTCTTCGATGTTGATGTGGGGTCTCCCAGTGCCCGTATGGTGGCGGCACGGTCGTGCGCTGACACGCCCGTCGAACAGCCTTCTATCTTGTCTACCGTCACCGTGAACGGAGTTCCCAGCAGCGACGTGTTGTCCTGCACCTGATGGGGCAGGTCCAGTTCCTTGGCACGGCTGATGGTGACAGGGGCGCACAGCACGCCGCGGGCGTTCTTCAGCATGAAGTTCACCATCTCGGGGGTAATCTTCTCTGCTGCACATATCAGGTCGCCCTCGTTCTCGCGGTCTTCGTCGTCAACGACAATCACGAACTTGCCGGCCTTGAAGTCGGCCAGAGCTTCCTCAATCGTATTCAGTTTCATCTTTTCCATTCTATGATACTTTCTTTATACCTTATTTATATATTATATGATTGTCACGCTACCCTCCTTTTGCAGGTTACCCAGCTGGATGATGCGCGGAATGAGTTTTTCGTTGTTGCGTATGATGTTTTGTAGGTCTCTATACAGACGGAAACGGAAGCGCAACATGCGGATGTAGAAGAAGATGCCCGTAGGCAGGAACAGTCCCGTGATGGCGTTAAGCCACTTGCGGCGGAAGGGCCTGGTGTGGGCATGTGTGGCTATGATGGGATACTGGTTCAGTTTCATCAGCACGTAGTTGTTCTTTGAGTACGACAAGTCCTCAATGGCCACCTCCATGGCACTGTTGATTTGCTCTATGTCGTTGTCGTCGCCGGGACGGAAGAACACACGGATAGGATTGGGCCACCTAAGCAACTTGTGGCGCTGCATATAGCCCGAAATCTCCATGCTGACATTGGTCAGGATTTCGGCATCCGTCAGGTACTTCGGGTCTTCTATGATGACCTCCTTGCGGACAATGTAGCGCTTGGTGCGCAGGCCCAGCATACGTATCAGTATGTTCTTGTAGAGGTCTATGTTGAACACCACCGAGTCGTTGTTGGCCTTATAGGTGAAGAAACAGGCGATAGGCGTCAGCACGGCTGTTCCCAGCCATTTGCCGAACCATACCGTCCAGTTGTCGTCGCGGGCCATCTTCGTACCCGTGTTGTCCAGGATGTAGAACACGATGAATACCAGCACCGATATGATGACGGGCACACCCAGTCCTCCCTTGCGGATGATGGCACCCAGCGGAGCACCTATGAAGAAGAATATGAGGCACGACAGCGACAGCGTAATCTTGTTCATTGCCTCCAGCTGGTGCATACGCTCCTCGTAGTTCAGACTCTCGCTGTATTCCACCTTGAACTCCATCTCGCTGAGTGCGGCCTGGGCGTCGTTGGCAGCCATGCGCACCACCTGCTGCTTCTGCTCGCCCGTCAGTTTTGCATACAGCGTGTCGTAGTTGGACTTCCCCATTTTGGCAACCCTGAGCACGTTGGTCGAGTCTGCCTTCTTCATCGGAGGACGGTAGAAGGTTGTGCGCGAGGCATCCCTGAAGTACTGGTGCCCCACCGAGTCGTTGAATTCGCGGATGCTGTCCAGGTCGTGCAGAATCATTCCCATGCTCTTGGCACGGGCGTCGCTGGCTATCCAGCCCGCCTCTACCATATCCAGCCCGCTGTCGAAGTCCAGCAGGATTTTCTTCGTCGAGAACGTCTCGCGCCGGTAGGGTACGTTGGCTGCCACGCCCAAGCCCGACTGGCGCATGTTCTCAAACCACTCGCCGCTATACAGCGTCAGCAGCAGGTGCTTCTTCTCGGCAGTAGGCTGCATACGCCCTGAGTCAGCCAGAATGACAGCCGCGTCGTCGTAGCTGCCGTTCATGCGGTATATCATGATGCCGTAGAGCATACCCGTCGTCATGTCTTTCTTCTGCACATACAGGTTCGAGCCCGGTATGCCGTCGTAGAAGATGCCCTCGGGAATCTCCACCTCCGGATTCTTTTGCTTCATCGACAGCAGTAGCTGACGGAATGAGATGAAGGCCTTAGGCGCAATCACCTCCTGAAAGAAGAACGAGATGCACGTGATGGCTATCACAATGACTATCAGCGAGCGCATGGCCTGCAACAGCGAGATGCCGGCCGCCTTGATGGCCGTCAACTCCGAACTCTCACCCAGGTTGCCGAACGTAATCAGCGATGACAGCAGAATGGCCAGCGGAAAGGCCTGGGGCATCAGCATCAGGCCCATATACCAGAAGAACTGCGCCATGACCTCCAGCGACAGTCCCTTACCAATCAGTTCGTCCACATAACGCCACAAGAACTGCATCATCAGCACAAATTGGCAGATGAAGAA
>DEWO01000062.1:8285-8657 GCA_002363695.1 Prevotella sp. UBA3208 | reverse complement strand
CGCTCTCAGGAGCCAGCACCATGAACGTCACACCGAACATCGTATCGGCACGGGTGGTGAAGATGGTGAAGTGCTTGTCCGAGTCAGCCACCTTGAATTCCACCTCAGTACCCTCAGAACGACCAATCCAGTTGCGTTGAGTCTCCTTCAGAGATTCTGTCCAGTCAATCTCCTCCAGACCATCCAACAGACGCTGAGCATAGGCAGAAACACGCAGACACCATTGGCGCATCTTCTTCTGCACCACAGGATAGCCGCCACGCACGCTGACGCCGTCTACCACCTCGTCGTTGGCCAATACGGTGCCTAACTTCGGACACCAGTTCACCATCGTGTCAGCCAAGTAGGCAATGCGGTAGTTCATCAGCACCT
>DEWO01000062.1:0-8232 GCA_002363695.1 Prevotella sp. UBA3208 | reverse complement strand
AGCACCTCCTGCTTCTTCTTCTCCGAGAATCCGGCCCAGTCAGAGGCTGTGAAGTGCAGTTCCTCAGTACCTAAGGCGTTGCAGTTCTCAGTACCCATCAGCTCGAAGTGCTCAATGAGCTTGATGGTGGGCTGGGCCTTCTTCGAAGACAGCGAGAAGTAGCTCTTGAACATACGCTGGAAGGCCCACTGCGTCCACTTGTAGTAGATGGGGTCGCAGGTGCGCACCTCGCGCTCCCAGTCGAACGAGAAGCCTATCTTGTCCAACTGGTTTCTATAGCGGTTGATGTTCTCGAACGTCGTCTTCTCAGGGTGCTGACCAGTCTGGATGGCATACTGCTCTGCAGGCAGTCCGTAGGCATCATAGCCCATGGGATTCAGCACGTTATAGCCCTGCTGACGCTTATAGCGGGCGTAGATGTCTGAGGCTATGTATCCCAGCGGGTGACCAACGTGCAGTCCGGCACCGCTAGGGTAGGGGAACATGTTCAAAACGTAGAATTTCTTCTTCGTTGGGTCTTCTGTCACACGATAGGTCTTCATCTCCACCCATCGCTTCTGCCATTTCTGTTCGATTTCTCTAAAGTTGTATTCCATATCTGTTTGTTTTTTGTTTTTCTGCTTTTAGGTTGCAAAGATACAACAAAAAATCGGAAACAGCAAAAACTTTTCCATAGAATAGTTCATGCGTAGGAAAAGAACCTCATGAAAAATGTTTTTTCTACGCTGAGTATTTTATGTTTCCAACTTAGGTACATGTGTTTCTAACTTAGGTACACATGTTTCCAACTTAGAAACATAAAATACTCAGCGTAGAAAAAACTTTTTCCTTTGGTTCTTTTTGCTTTTTGCCCGTAAAGTTACGCTTTATTTAATAAAAATGATTACCTTTGCAGTCAAATTTCACTACGCTATGGCAAAGAATGCGAGCCACCCTTCGACTCAGAGGTCGAAGAAAGAAGGCAAGGAGCTGACTCCGATGATGAAACAGTTTTTCGACTTCAAGGCTAAGTACCCTGAGGCCCTGCTGCTGTTTCGTTGTGGCGACTTCTACGAGACTTATTGCGACGACGCCGTCGTAGCAGCCCAGATTTTGGGCATCACACTGACCCATCGTAACAATGGGGCAGGGGCGAAGGGTGACGAGATGGCGGGCTTTCCGCACCATGCACTGGACACCTATCTGCCCAAGCTCATCCGTGCCGGCAAGCGCGTGGCCATCTGCGACCAGCTGGAAGACCCCAAGCTGACCAAGAAGCTGGTCAAGCGGGGCATTACGGAACTGGTAACGCCTGGTGTGGCCATGCAGGATACCGTCCTGAACTACAAGGAGAACAACTTCCTCTCTGCCGTCCACTTTGGCAAGTCTGCCTGTGGTGTGGCCTTTCTGGATATCTCGACAGGCGAGTTCCTGACGGGCGAGGGCACTTACGACTACGTGGAGAAGCTCATTGGCAACTTCCAACCCAAGGAGGTGCTCTACGACAGAGGGCGCAAGGCTGACTTTGCACGCTACTTCGGCACCCGTCTGTGCACCTACGAGATGGACGACTGGGTGTTCACGGAGCAGACGGCTCACCAGAAGCTCTACAAGCACTTCAACGTCAAGTCGATGAAGGGCTTTGGTGTCGACCACCTGAAGAGTGGCATCATAGCTGCTGGAGCCATCCTGCAATACCTGGAGCAGACGCTGCACACACAGATAGCCCACATCACCAGCATTTCACGCATTGAGGAGGAGCGCTACGTGCGTCTGGATAAGTTCACTGTCCGTTCGCTGGAGCTCGTCAGCACCATGCAGGAAGACGGCAAGTCGCTGCTGGATGTCATTGACAGGACGGTGTCGCCCATGGGCGGACGACTGCTGCGTCGCTGGTTGGTGTTCCCCCTGAAGGACGAGCAACCCATCAACCAGCGTCTGGACATTGTCGACTACTTCTTCCGCGAGCCACAGTTCCGAATGACCATTGACGACCAGTTGCAGCACATAGGCGACTTGGAGCGCATAGTGTCGAAAGTGGCTGTAGGACGTGTGTCGCCTCGCGAGATGGTGCAGCTCAAGACAGCCCTTCAGGCCATTGAGCCCATCAAGGCGGCCTGTCAGCAAGCTACCAACGAGTCGCTGCAGAGAGTAGGGGAGCGCCTGAACCTCTGCGAGGAGCTTCGCGACCGCATAGCACGCGAGATACAGAACGATCCGCCCCAGCAGGTTCAGAAGGGTGGCGTCATCCGCGACGGAGTGAGTCCTGAGTTGGACGAGTTGCGCCGTATTGCCTATTCGGGCAAGGACTATCTGTTGCAGATTCAGGAGCGCGAAGCCCAGCAGACGGGCATCAATTCGCTGAAGATAGGCTATAACAATGTCTTCGGCTACTACCTGGAGGTGCGCAACACCTATAAGGACAAGGTGCCTCAGGAGTGGGTGCGCAAGCAGACGCTGGCACAGGCTGAGCGCTACATCACCCAGGAGCTGAAGGAATACGAAGAAAAGATACTGGGTGCAGAGGACAAAATACTCTCGCTGGAACAGCAGCTTTTCATGGACTTGGTGGTTGCTGCCCAGCAGTTCATTGCCCAAGTGCAGCAGAATGCCAATGTCATTGCCCATCTGGACTGTCTGCTCAGTGCTGCCAAGACTGCAGAGGAGAACCACTATGTGCGTCCTGTTATTGACTCGTCAGACATTATCGACATCAAGCAGGGGCGCCATCCTGTCATAGAGACTCAACTGCCCATTGGTGAGCACTACGTGCCCAACGACATCTATCTGGATGCTGACCACCAGCAGATTATCATCATCACAGGTCCCAATATGGCTGGTAAGTCCGCTCTGCTGCGTCAGACAGCCCTTATTACGCTGTTGGCTCAGATAGGCTCGTTCGTGCCTGCTGAGAGCGCCAGAATAGGATTGGTGGACAAAATCTTCACCCGTGTGGGTGCCTCGGACAATATTTCTTTGGGCGAGTCAACGTTTATGGTAGAGATGACGGAGGCTTCGAACATCCTGAACAACGTCACGCCTCGCTCCTTGGTACTCTTCGACGAGCTGGGTCGTGGCACTTCAACCTATGATGGTATTTCTATTGCCTGGGCTATCGTGGAGTATCTGCACGAACAACCCAAGGCTCGTGCCCGTACGCTCTTTGCTACGCACTATCACGAACTGAACGAGATGGAGAAGAACTTCTCGCGCATCAGAAACTACAATGTCTCTGTCAAGGAGGTCGAGGGCAAGGTCATCTTCCTGCGTAAGCTGGAGAAGGGTGGGAGCGAGCACTCGTTTGGTATCCACGTGGCAGAGATATCGGGTATGCCCAAGAGCATTGTCAAGCGTGCCAACGTCATTCTGAAGCAATTAGAGGCAGACAATGCACAGGTAGGCTCCGTAGGCAAGCCCACAGCGGAGATTGCCCAGAGCCGCGAGGGAATGCAACTGTCGTTCTTCCAGTTGGACGACCCCGTGCTCTCTCAGATTCGCGACGAGATACTGGGCTTGGACGTCAACAACCTGACGCCTCTCGAAGCCCTCAATAAGCTGAACGAAATCAAGAAAATCGTCTCAGGGAAATAAGGGCCGGTTATCATAGAATAAGTGCCACTTATCGCGCAATAAGTGGCACTTATTTTTTGTTACTTGGCTCTTATTGTTTCTTGGCTCTTATCATACAGGCCACACCAATAATGACGAAGGGAATAGACAGTATCTGTCCCATGTCGATGGGCAGCGAGGCCTCGAAGGCTTCCTGAATCTCCTTGGTGTACTCGATGAAGAAACGGAACGTGAAGATGTAGGTCAGGCAGAAGCCGAAGTACCAGCCTGTGCCTATCTTCTCAGGCAACTTCTTGTGCAGCCACCACATCAGAAAGAACAGGATGCCATAGGCAATAGCCTCGTACAGCTGTCCTGGGTGGCGAGGCATCAGGTCGACACGCTCGAAGATAAACGCCCAGGGGACGTCCGTCACCTTGCCGATAATCTCTGAGTTCATCAGGTTGCCTAATCGGATGAAGCAGGCTGTGGTACCTGTGGCAATGGCGATATTGTCCAGTATGCGCCAGATGCTGAGCTTCGTCTTGCGAACATACATCCACAGGGCAATGATAAGTCCTAATGTGCCTCCGTGCGAGGCGAGGCCCTGATAGCCCACATACTTCCAGCCTCCTTCTGCCAGGAATCGGATGGGCAGGAACATCTCAACAAATCCTTTTCCTGAGGTCAGGAAGTAGTCAGGCTCATAGAAGATGCAATGCCCCAGACGGGCACCCAACAGGATGCCGATGAAGCAGTAGAGGAACAGAGG
The DNA here is from genome assembly GCA_002363695.1 of Prevotella sp. UBA3208. The sequence continues at coordinate 3,932 of DEWO01000062.1, read as the reverse complement.
GTCGAACAACTCGTCCTTGATGTGCTGTTCCTTATACAAGCGCTTGACTACAAAGTAGGCCAGTGCCAACCCTATCAGCCAGCACAATCCGTACCATCGGAAAGGCCCAAAACCCTCGTTCGGATTCCAAGTGATAAAGAGAAACTCAGTCATAGTTCTTTCTTTTTTTCTAGTTTATCTAGTCTTACTAGTTTTACTAGTTATACTAGTCTTACCAGATGGTCTAAACATTGAATCGGAAGTGCATGATGTCGCCGTCCTGGACAACGTACTCCTTGCCCTCAATGCCCATCTTGCCTGCCTCGCGGACAGCAGCCTCGGAGCCGTACTGGATGTAGTCGTCGTACTTGATGACCTCAGCGCGGATGAAGCCTTTCTCGAAATCGGTATGGATGACACCGGCACACTGAGGAGCCTTCCAGCCCTTCTTGTACGTCCACGCCTTCACCTCCATCTCGCCAGCAGTGATGAACGTCTCCAGGTTCAGCAGGGCGTAAGCCTTCTTGATGAGGCGGTTGACACCACTCTCCTCCAGACCCAGCTCTTCCAGGAACAGCTGCTTGTCCTCGTACGACTCCAGTTCGGCAATGTCCTCTTCCGTCTTGGCAGCAATCACCATCGACTCGGCACCTTCCTCCTTGGCCAGTGCCTCTACCTTTCTGGTGAAGTCGTTGCCGCTCTTGGCATCAGCCTCGCCTACGTTGCAGACATACAGCACGGGCTTGGCAGTCAGCAGGAACAGATTGCGGGCGCAGTCCTGCTCCTCCTTCGACTCGAAGTCCACGATACGGGCATTCTTGCCCTGCTCCAGCACCTCCTTATAGGCTTTCAGCACGGTCACCTCCACCTTAGCCTCCTTGTTGCCGGCAGTAGCAGCCTTCTCCGTCTTGGCCAGTCGGCTCTCGATGGTCTCCAGGTCCTTCAGCTGCAGTTCCGTATCAATGATTTCCTTGTCGCGGATAGGGTCTATCGTTCCGTCCACATGGGTGATGTTCTCGTCCTCGAAGCAGCGAAGCACGTGGATGATGGCATCCGTCTCGCGAATGTTTCCTAAGAACTTGTTACCCAGACCCTCGCCCTTCGAGGCACCCTTCACCAGACCTGCAATATCTACGATTTCGCAAGTGGCAGGCACAATGCGTCCAGGGTGTACCAGCTCGGCCAGTTTGGTCAGTCGCTCGTCAGGAACAGTGATGACACCCACGTTAGGTTCTATCGTACAAAAAGGGAAATTGGCTGCCTGTGCCTTAGCACTTGACAGGCAGTTAAACAAAGTAGACTTACCCACATTGGGCAGTCCTACAATACCACATTTTAATGACATCTTTTCTTATAAACGTTTATATTGGGTGCAAAGGTAGCGCAAATTAGGCTAATATCCAAATTAATTTGGATTAATTATCATTTGCCGATATTCAGTCGTACGCCAAATTGGAGGCTCCAGCTGAAGGGCTGGTCCTTGAAGAAGTTCTGCACTTGGCTGCCATTGTCAAGATAGTAGCGTACGCCAGGTTCTAGATAAATGCCCAGTTGGGGCAGTACGTCATACGCTACCCCTATAGCCCCTGTCAGCGACCATTGAGGGCGATCCTTGGCGACTGAGTGGTCAAGCGGCGGATAGACAAAAAAAGAAGCGGAACTCATTGGGGTTCCGCTTCTGCTTTGTTCTTAAACTCCTACTCCTCTACGGAGAAGTCGTCCTTGCCTACGCCGCAGACGGGGCATACCCAGTCCTCAGGAATGTCTTCGAAGGCAGTGCCGGGAGCGATGCCGCTGTCAGGATCGCCTACTTCTGGGTCATACACGTAACCACAAGTGTCGCAAATGTACTTTTTCATAATCTTACAAGTGTTTAGTTAGTAATATAAAGTATTTATTTCTCAATGAAAGAATTGATTTTCTCCACTATCGTCACAGGCTTGATGCCATAGAGGCAGGCATAGTCGCCGCGCCGGCACCTCTTCTGTCCGAAGATGCTGCAAGGCCGGCAGCCAAGATCCGTCTGGATAGCGTTGTCCAGAGACTGTCCCCAACCCAGAAAACCCGCATAGGGGTGGGTGGCACCCCAGACGCTCACCACAGGAATGCCGGTCAGCGAAGCCAGATGCATATTGGCAGAGTCCATAGAGAGCATCACGTCGAGGTGGCTCATCAGGATGAGCTCCTGGTACATCGACTTGGCATACTCGCCCGCGTTGGTACACATCCAGTAGCGCCCACACCACTGGCTGAACCATTGCTCCTCCGGCTCGCCTCGTCCGAAGAGGAAGATGCGGGCATGTGGGTGCTCGTCTATCAGTTGCTTGATGACCTGCTCCGTCAACTCAGGCGGATAAACCTTGCCCCTGTGGGCGGCAAAGGGTGCTATGCCTATCCACTGCTCGTCAGCGTTCTTGAAGTTGACAGGCGGCGGAAGCAGACCCAGGTTGCCGCCTTCGGGCGGGAAGATGCTCTTGAAGTCCATCTTCACGGGAAATCCCAGACGCTCGAAGACCTCCAGATAGTTCTCGAATGACGTAGGCTGCTGTACGAGCAGCTTGTTCCTCTTCGAAGTCAGGCGCCGCCTGTCCTTCCGGTGCTTGTTGATATGAGCCACCCGATAGTCACCCATGTTGAAGCGTAGGCGCAGGAACTCCGAGCGCAGCACGTTGTGCAGGTCAGCAATGGCAGTAAACTGCTTGGCCGTCAGTCGGCGAAAGAGCGTGTTCAGCCCCCTGATGCCACGATATTCGCACTTCAGGTCTGCACCCATGAAGCCCACGTTGGGAGCCAGCTCTTCGAACAAGGGTCGCGAGGAGACGCGGCTAAGCACCGTGATGCGCACATCCGGATACTGACGAGCCAGCGACCACACCACCGGCACCGTCATAGCCACATCGCCCAGAGCCGAGAAGCGGATTACAAGTATATGCTCTTTCTTCACCTTGTTTTTACCTTATTTTTTATAAAGTATCGGGTTCGTGCTCGGGTCGTTATACATCTTCATCTGGCGATAGACCTTCATGTACTTGCGTCCAGCCTCAATATCCTCCAGCAGCTGGTCAATAGCCGTCGAGAGGTCCCCCTGCTGTTCGCGCAGCACATTGAGCTTGGCCTGACAACGGGCAATGTGCTCAGCGTCGACGTCCTTGCGCTCCGTCTGCTCCTGCATGTGCCATATCTTCAGCGCCAGAATACTCAGACGGTCAACAGCCCACGCCGGGCTCTCCGTGTTCAGCCGCGCATCGGGCAGGGGCGTCACCTCGCTATATGTTGTGCGGAAGTAGCCGTCTATCTCCTCCACCAAGTCCGTGCGGTCCTGGTTCGAGCGGTCAATGCGACGCTTCAGCCCCAGCGCCTCCACAGGGTCTATGTGCGGGTCGCGGATGATGTCCTCCAGATGCCACTGAACCGTGTCTATCCAGCACTTCAGATAGAGATTGTGCTCAATGCTGTTGCGCTCGTAGGGATTGTTGATTTCTGTGTCCACGTCATCCTTCAGGTGATAGTCACGGATAGCCTGCAGAAAGATTTTGTTTGCCAGTTCAGTAAAAGCCATATTGCGTATATCGTTTTTTTAGTTTGGTGCAAAGATACGAATAATTTTTGATACACCCACTACAATTTACGATAAATTATCAAAAAAGAGGCGAGTGCGAAAAGACCTGTCCGGCAAAATCAATATACATTCCTTGCTTACATATGGAAATATGTTGGTTTTAACCTATTTTATCGCTACCTAAAATCCGCAAATAATTATCGATTGTCTGATTTTACTCTTGATTGCGCCGATTCTGTCTGATTTTGGGCTTAGAAACGCTTGACATGACTTGTATGCAGACACCTTCCCCTTACCCCGTAAGGTCGAGAGGCTTTGACCTAAGCATCAACGAAGAGTGTTAATCTATCTGCTGCGAAGTCCTAAGTGTGAGTCTATCACAGAGGACAGAATA
>DEWO01000095.1 GCA_002363695.1 Prevotella sp. UBA3208 | reverse complement strand
CCTCCTCTGCCAGACGCTTCTGCAGCACACGGCGGCCAGGGTCCTGCTTGTGCTCCTCGACGAGGCCGTCAATGGTCTCCTTGTCCAACGAGGTGAAAATCTTGATATAGCGCTCTGCGTCATCATCGCTGACATTGAGCCAGAACTGATAGAACTTGTAGGGAGTGGTGCGCTGGGGATCCAGCCAGATATTGCCGCTCTCGGTCTTACCGAACTTCTTACCGTCAGACTTGGTAATCAGCGGGCAGGTCAGTGCGAAGGTCTCTACCTCGTTGCCCAGTGTGCGACGAATCAGCTCCGTACCAGTGGTCATATTGCCCCACTGGTCGTTGCCGCCCAACTGCAACTTGACACCATAGTGCTGGTAGAGATACAGGAAGTCATAGCCCTGCAACAGCTGATAGGTGAACTCGGTGAATGACAGTCCGTCACGAGCCGTTCCGTTCAGACGCTGCTGAACGCTCTCTTTGGCCATCATGTAGTTCACGGTGATATGCTTACCCACCTCACGGGCAAAGTCCAGGAAGGTGAAGTCTTTCATCCAGTCGTAGTTGTTCACCATCAGGGCTGCATTGGCATCCTTGCTTTCAAAGTCCAGGAACTTAGCCACTTGCTTCTTGATGCACTCCTGATTGTGACGCAGGGTCTCGTCGTTCAGCAGGTTACGCTCCTGGCTTTTGCCTGAAGGGTCACCTATCATACCGGTTGCACCACCTACGAGGATGATGGGCTTATGTCCGCAACGCTGCAGGTGACGCAGCATCATGATACCACACAGGTGTCCAATGTGCAACGAGTCTGCCGTGGGGTCAGTGCCCAAGTAGGCTGTCACCATCTCTTTCTGGAGCAGTTCTTCCGTGCCGGGCATCATCTGCGCCAGCATACCACGCCATTTCAGTTCTTCAACAAAGTTTTTCATCTTTATCTTAATTTTTTCGTTCTTTCGATGTCTCGATATTTCAATGCTTCGTTATTCCGGGAATTACGGTACGGGGTCATATCCGGAGCCGCCCCAGGGATTGCATCTCAAGATGCGCCAGACCGCCAAGTACAAGCCTTTGACGGGGCCGTGCTTTCTAAGGGCTTCAACAGCATATTGCGAGCACGTAGGTGTAAAGCGGCACGAAGGCCCCAGCAGTGGCGAGATGGCTTTCTGGTAGAAACGTATGGGCAACACCAACAACCATACCAACACGCCTGATATATGTTTCCATAGCGCCTTCATAGCTTTTCCACCATACGCTGCATCAATTTGACTACACGCTTCTCCACCTCTTGTGTGGAATAGTGTTCGTCGGCCAGCCACACCAGCGCCATCAGCACCTGTTCTGTCTCTGGCACCACATCGCAGAGCAACTGCTTGTTCTGCCTGTAGGCTTCGCGAATCTGTCGCTTCACCCTGTTGCGGTCTACGGCGTGCTTGAAATGGCGTTTCGACACGCTGACCAGCAATTGCACTGGCACATCTCCTCGCGCGCGTTCCTTTTTTATATATACAACTCTCAGTGGAAAAGCAGCCATTGACAGGCTGCCTCCTCCGCCAAAGAGCATCTCAATCTGCTTTCTGCTGTCCAGGCGTTCCTTTTTGGGAAATTTCCGACCGGTCACCATCGTCAGCCCTGCTTCTCCAACAGGTAGTGCTGCAAGGCTCCTGTCATCGAGGGATATTTCTCTGAGGGGGCCTCTAAGTCCAGTCTCAGGCCAGCATCCTTGACAGCCTTGGCTGTAGCCGGTCCGAAGGTGGCAATGGCAATATCACCCTGCTTGAAGTCCGGGAAGTTCTTGGTGAGCGACTCAATACCTGCAGGGCTGAAGAAAATCAGCATGTCATAGTCGAAGGTTTTCACTTCCTCTGGGGTGAAATCGTTGCTGACCGTACGATACATGACGCACTCCCGGTGTATCAGCTTCTTGGCATCAAGCATCTTGGCAATGCTGTCATTGTGCACATCGCTCATGGGCACCAGATACTTCTCTGTCTTATGCTTCGCCATCGTAGGAATCAGGTCGTCAATCTTTCCTGTTGTACCGAAGAACACCTTGCGCTTGCGATACTGCACATACTTCTGGATATAGAGTGAGATAGTCTCCGTGACACAGAAATACTTCATTTCCTCAGGGATGGCTACTCGCAATTCCTTAGCCAGCTTGAAGAAGTGGTCGATGGCGTGACGCGAGGTAAACACGATAGCGGTATAGTCCAGAATGTTCACCTTCTGAGCGCGGAACTCCTTGGCTGTTATCCCCTCCACCTTGATAAACGGGCGGAAAACCAGTTCTACTTCAAACTTACTGGCAATGTCATAATATGGCGATTTCTCGCTGGACGGTTTAGGCTGCGAAACCAAAATTTTCTTGATCATCAGTGTCCTAAAAATTTATTTTCAAACTTAATGCCGTTAACTCCAAAGCACTCCAGAAGGCGAGCAATGGCAGGATTTCGAGGGTGCAAAAGTACAAAATAATTTGCAATTGGACAACGTTTCTCCGAAAAAAGATGACGAAAGATCTATAAATGGTCAACAATTTAACAATTAACAAGACTATGAGGAAGCAAAATGTCACTTTGTCCAGTGACAAATTGAAGTAAGCCAGCAAGACAACAGGTGGGAACAAGAGCGCTCCCTCCAAAGAAGTGATGAACAGGAAGGACTTCATCCATTGTCGGTTTCTTTTACCATCGAAGAAGGTTCTGTTGACCACAGTGTATAGCAGCATTTTCAGCATATAATACCCCACTGTCATACCGAAGAAGATCAGAATCAGCAGGTATGGTGACGACAACATATAGGTATCGCCATAACGGTCAAGTGAATAAAAGTAGAACAGCAAGGCATCCATGACGCAGGTCAGTAGTGCCAGGAAAACCTGGAAACGCAGTTCCGCACCCGTCTCCGTCATATTCAGGACTTCCGAGGTAACGGGATAGACAAAGCCTTTGACTTGCCTGACAATAAATCCCCACGCATTGGAGATAGAGATCAATGCCATGACGAAGAGTATCAGCAGCAGTGTTGTGATGAAGTTATCACCATGTACACTGTATGGTACCGGGTCGCCAGCCACTCCATAGCGCCCTCCGGGCAGTTCCGGATGGAACAGGGTATCCTTCGAGAAGAATCCCTCCCGATAGTACTGGGGCAGTTGGGTGTCCAGCATGTTGTGTCCCTTGTCATGGCCAGGCAGGTGCAAGGTGTCCGGACGCTGGCTCCAACGGATTTCCGAAGGCTTGAAGTGCGCCTGAATGGCCGAGTCTTGTTGAGCTGGGGTGGCATTGCGCGGCAGCCAGCTGAGCACCATCCTGGGGGTCAGCGTGACATGTTGGGTAACCACACTGTCGCCACCCTGCACACTCATGTTGCTGTGAGCAATGCTGTCCTGCTCTATCATCGTCTTAGAGTCCGAAAGCGTGCTTGATATCGTCTACGCGGTCCAGCTTTTCCCACGTAAACAGCTCGACATCGATGGTCTTGGTTTCGTGGTAGCGGCTGGTGAAGGTCTTCCTGACCACCTCCGACTGCCGTCCCATGTGTCCGTAGGCTGCAGTCTCCAGATACATGGGCTGGCGCAGCTTCAGAGTGCGCTCAATAGCCTTCGGACGCAGGTCGAAAAGCTGTTCTATCTTCTTGGCTATCTCACCGTCGGTCATCTGCACATGCGAGCGGCCGTAGGTGTTGACATAGATATTCATGGGCTTGGCCACACCGATGGCATAGCTGACCTGTACCAGCATCTCGTCGCTGACACCTGCTGCCACCATGTTCTTGGCAATATGGCGTGCTGCATAGGCTGCCGAACGGTCTACCTTCGACGAGTCTTTTCCTGAGAAGGCACCGCCGCCGTGCGCACCCTTGCCGCCATAGGTGTCGACTATAATCTTCCGTCCGGTCAGTCCGGTGTCTCCGTGGGGACCGCCAATGACAAACTTACCCGTGGGATTGACATAGTACTTGATGTCGTCGCCAAACAGGTTCAGCACCTTTTC
>DEWO01000086.1 GCA_002363695.1 Prevotella sp. UBA3208 | reverse complement strand
GCCAGGGTGCAATGGAAGATACAGGTGAAAGGGAATTTTGGACGTGAACAGGATTATCAGAGAAGCAAGACTTACGGACATGGCTGAGATTATGAAAGTCATGGATGCTGCAAAGAAGATTATGCGGCAGTCTGGGAATATGTACCAGTGGGGAGAAGGCTATCCGACCCTCAATTGGTAGAAACAATAAAACCCGCTGATTTTCAGCAGGTTCCTAAAATTGAAAGCGGAGAGAACAGAAAAGCCCCGAGGTTTTACCTCGGAGCTTTGAACCTTTTCTTCCTGCGGAGAGAACAGGATTCGAACCTGCGAACCGGTTTTGCCGGTTACACGCTTTCCAGGCGTGCCTCTTCAACCACTCGAGCACCTCTCCTTTTTCGTAAGCGGATGCAAAGGTAACATTTTTAATGAAGAATGAAGAATATAGAATGAAGAATTTGCTAGTGCCTTATTATTTTTTAACGCTTACACTTCCAAATATACGCTCTACATTGGCGTTTGTCTGCCGGCAGATTTCTTCTTCGCTCACGCCATACGCTTCGGCCAGCCGGGTGATGACGTGACGGATGAAAGCAGACTCGTTGCGCTGTCCCCGCATGGGAACGGGAGCCATATAGGGGGCGTCAGTCTCCAGTACAATGCGGTCTAAGGGGACAACAGCGGGCAGGGTCTCTGGCAGATGGGACTTCTTGAATGTCAGCACGCCACCGATGCCCAGCACAAAGCGGGGAAACTCCAACAGTTGGAGAGCCTCTTGGCCGTTACCCGTAAAGCAATGGAACACACCGCCCGGAAGCCGGTCGGCATACCGTTTCAGGATGGCCACCATCTCGTTCTGTGCCTTGCGGCAGTGTATCATCAGCGGCAGACGCGTCTCCACTGACCACTGTACCTGTTCCTCAAAAGCCGACAACTGCTCCTGTTCGAACTCGCGACTCCAATAGAAGTCGAGGCCGACCTCGCCGATGGCAAGGACTGACGGCTGATGGCTGTTGGCAGATGTAAGAAGTTCCTTGATAGCAGCCAGCTGTTGGCGCCAGTCGCCACGGACCTCTTCGGGATGCAGGCCCAGCATGGGACGGCAGAAGTCGGGATAGCGGGCACAGGTGTCGAGCACGGTCTGACACGACCTCAGGTCAATGGCAGGCAGGAACACCAGACTACAGCCAGCCTCACGAGCCCGCTGTACGACGGCATCGCGGTCTTCAGCAAACTCCTCGCCGTCAAGATGGCAGTGGGTGTCGATGTAGTTCATAGTTGACAGTTGATAGTTGACAGTTATTTGTTGCGGTGGAGCATTTCGTCCATGTACTGATAGAGGGCCTGCTTGCACTCATCGGGGACATTGACTTCAGCGAGGGTCTGGTGAGCCTGCTCAAAGTAATAGTTAATCTTCTCCTCACACAGCTGACGGATGCCTATCTCGTCATAGAGACGCGTCACCTCAGCAACCTTCACTTCACGGTTAAAGGTCTTGGCATTAATCCAACGCGACAGCTCGGCACGCTGCTTGTCGTTGGCACGATTGAAAGCGTTAATCAGCATATACGTCTTCTTGTTGCTGGTGATGTCGCCGCCAATAGCCTTGCCGAACACTTTGGGGTCGCCATAGACATCGAGCAGGTCGTCCTGCAACTGGAAGGCCAGCCCCATCTGTTCACCCACCCGATAGAGCCGGTCAGCATCCTCGTCAGGAGCACCAGCCAGAATGGCACCCATCTTCAGGGCGCAAGCCAGCAGCACGGAGGTCTTCAGGCGAATCATCTCGATATACTCGTCTTCCGTCACATCGTTGCGCGTCTCGAAAGTCATATCGTACTCCTGACCTTCGCCAATCTCGAGTGCCGTTACGGTAAAGAGGTCGAGCACCTGCCGCAACTTGTCGGCAGGCACCTGTGCCACCCGCTGATAGGCCAGCACCAGCATGGAGTCGCCGGAAAGGATGGCCTTGTTGGCATTCCAACGACGGTGTACAGTCTCATGACCACGACGCATGTCGGCATTGTCCATCAGGTCGTCGTGCAACAGGGTATAGTTATGATAGGTCTCCAACCCGATGGCAGGCATGAGGACGTCCTCGGGATTTTCGCGCCACAGCTGGTAGCCCAGCAGCATCAGCACAGGCCGGATGCGCTTGCCACCCAGGGAAAGAACATACTGCACGGGCTCGTAGAGTGAAGCAGGGCGACGATTGTAAGGCAGACTGGCAAGGCAGTCGTTGACACGCTGAAGAATCTGGTCAGAAGATAACTGTTTCATATTTATATCAGAGTTTAAAGACAATAGGAATACAAACCTTGGTGCGGCAGGGCTGATCGTTCTGAATACCCGGTTTCCAGTCGGGCATCATGCGGAGCACACGCAACGCCTCGCGGTCGCAGTCGGCTGACAGGGATTTGGTCACCTTGATGCCGGTCACCTTGCCGTCCTTCTCGATGTAGAACACGGCCACCACCTGCCCCTGGATGTTCTGCCGACGGGCACGGGAGGGGTAATGGAGGTTCTTGGTGAGCCACTTCATGAACTCGACGGCACCGCCGGGGAACTGCGGCAAGTCCTCGACAACATGGAAGTTGAGGGGATTGTTGGGGTCTACACCCATGGATGCCAGCGCTTTGTCGTCATCCATCTGCTCTTCCAGTTCCTTGAGCAGCGACTCGTCATCCTCGCCGTCTTGTCCCTCCTGCCGAGGCTCCGGCTGCTGCAGCTCGACGTCATCGTCGACAATGCGCAACTGTTCCGAGGGCTGCGACTGCTGTTTCTCCTGCAGCTCGGTGACGGTCTGCTCGTTGGACATGGGAACAAGTTCGCTCTCGTGCACCAGTTCGTCAATATCAATGGGGGTGAAGGCCGTATCGTCAGAAGTAGAATTCCACTCCAACGATACGTAGAGCAAAGCCAACACCAGTGCCAGTCCCAGGAGAAATCCCGTAGTGCGCCGCTGTTCTATATCAGCCCTTGGTGTCTTTTTTTGCTCTATCACGGCTGCAAAGTTACAAATAAAATAACAATTAACTGCCGGCAGTCACAATATTTTTTGTACCTTTGCCGTTGATTTATAAATAAATTAAGGTAAAAAAGTTAAAAGGTCAAGAATGGGAGCTATCATCAACAAGCCGTCGAAGTGGGTGAAGGTATTGCCTTCATGCCTGCTGCCCGTTTTCCTTTTGGCCGTTTTACCACATCGTCTACAGGCTCAGGAGAGTCAGGAGGTGTATAGCTTCCTGCGGCTGCCCGTCAGCGCCCATGTGGCAGCCCTGGGCGGCGATAACATCACGCTGAGCGACGACGACCCTACTCTCATCTTCCACAATCCGGCACTGATCAACGGCGTATCAGACAAGAGCATCAACCTGAACTTCATGACTTACATGGAGGGGGCTAAGACGGCGTCGGCCTCGTTCATCAAGGCCTATAAGGAACGTGCCACGTGGGGTGCTTCTGCCCAGTACATGGACTATGGCTCCATGAAGGAGACTACCATTGCAAACATACAGACCGGCGAATTCTCTGCACGTGACATTGCGCTGGCCGGCTCGTTTGCCTATATGCTGACCAACAGTCTCAGCGGTGGCATCACAGCCCGTTTCATCTCGTCCCACATTGCCAGCTATTCGTCGGCAGCAGTAGCCGTGGACTTAGGGCTCAATTACATGGACGAAGAGCGGGGATGGTCGCTGTCTGCCGTTGCCAAGAATCTGGGTGGACAAATCAAAGCCTACGACGAAGACTTTGAGCGTATTCCCTTCGACCTGCAACTGGGCGTGACGAAACGCCTCATCGGTTCACCCCTACGGCTGTCAGCAACCCTGTCGCGGCTGAACAACTGGAATCAGGGATTCATCAAGCATCTAGCCATTGGTGCCGACCTGCTGTTAGGCGAGAACATCTTCGTAGCTGCCGGATACAACTTCCGGCGTTCCGACGAGATGAAGGTCAGCGACAAGGAGAGTGAGAGCAACCATGGAGCAGGGTTCTCCGTAGGTGGCGGACTACAGCTGGAGCGTTTCAAGCTACAGATTGCATACGCCAAATACCACGTTTCGGCCAATTCATTATTAATAAATGTCAGTTATTCATTATGAAGAAGATTACGATAGCTATTGACGGCCATTCGTCGTGCGGCAAGAGCACCATGGCCAAGGACTTGGCCCGCGAGGTGGGCTATGTATATGTTGATACGGGTGCCATGTACCGTAGTGTCACGCTCTATGCCCTGCGCAACGGGTTGTTCAATAGTGACGGCAGCATCAAGGAGGCCGAACTGGAAGCCCTGATGAAGGACATTCGCATCGACCAACGACTGGTAGATGGCAAGACGGTGACATTCCTGAACGGGGAAGACGTGGAGCGCGACATCCGTACCCTGGAGGTCTCGAATCACGTGAGCCCCATTGCCACACTGGCCTTTGTACGCAATGCCCTGGTGGCACAGCAACAGCGCATGGGACAGGAAGGAGGCATCGTGATGGACGGCCGCGACATCGGCACCGTCGTATTTCCCCATGCCGAACTGAAGATATTTGTCACGGCATCGGCTGAGGTGCGTGCACAGCGTCGCTACGATGAGCTGAAGCAGAAAGGAATGCCTGCTGACTACGCAGACATCCTGAAGAACGTTCAGGAGCGCGACTACATTGACTCACATCGTGAGGTGTCGCCCCTGCGCCAGGCTGACGACGC
>DEWO01000122.1:4210-4470 GCA_002363695.1 Prevotella sp. UBA3208 | reverse complement strand
CGACGAGAACGACCTCATGATTATCAACAAGTCCGGCATCCTGATTCGCCTGAAGGTGGCCGATGTCCGCGTAATGGGCCGTGCCACCCAGGGGGTACGTCTCATCAACCTCACCAAGAAGAATGACACCATTGCCAGTGTCTGCAAGGTGACCTCCAGCCAGGAAGAGGACGTTGAGGAGGCACAGATTGTCGATGAGGAGCTGGATGAAACAGCTATCGATACCCCGCAAAATGAGAACTCCGAGAATAACGAAGAAT
>DEWO01000122.1:0-4110 GCA_002363695.1 Prevotella sp. UBA3208 | reverse complement strand
ATGGCAATCGCACTCATGGCAAGCACCATGACCTTTGCCGGTGACAGTGACGCCCTCAAGGCTATCATGAAATCAAAGGACTATGCCGAGGCTTCACAGCTGCTGAAGCAGAACCTGGCCCAGCTGGCAAGCAGTGCCGAGAAGGCCAAGGCCTACAACCACCTCGTTGACCTGGCTATGAACAAGGTCACCAACGAGACAGGCACCATCGCCGAGAACCAGCTTGCTGCCCAGATGGGTTCTGACAAGATGAAGGCTTACGACACCCTGGGACTCGCTGACGGCATCTGCAATGCTATTGAGAACGCCATCGAATGTAACAAATACGACCAGCAGCCCGATGCCAAAGGGAGGGTGAAGCCCAAGTTCGACGAGAAGAATGCTGCCCGTGTGTGGGCTGTTCGTCCCAATCTCGTCAACATCGGCCAGACCGAGGCTCAGAAGGGCAACGACGCTGGTGTGCTGAAGTACTGGGGTGCCTTCACCGACGCTGGTGAGGATCCTTTCTTTGCCGCTTGCGACCACAATGCCGAGAAGGACTACTTCGGACAGGTGGCCTTCTTCGCTGGCCGTTATGCCTATCAGGCTGGTCAGATGGACCGTGCCAACAAGTACTTCGAGGTGGCCAAGCGCGACCCCCAGCAGAAGGCTGACGCTGTTAACTTCCAGCTCTACGCCATGCGCCAGAGCCTGAAGACCAAGGCTGACTCCGTTGCCTATATCAACCAGCTGAAGCAGATGTACGAGCAGGAGCCCGAGAACGACGTCATCCTCGACGGCATCAACGCTATGTACGAGGGCATGAAGGACAAGGAAGCCCAGGCTGCTTTCCTCGATGCTCACCTGGCTAAGTACCCCAACTCGTTCACCGCTCTGGCCAACAAGGGTCTGATGGCTGTCAACGCCAACAATGCCGAGGAGGGTGCCAAGTGGCTCCGCAAGGCTTCGGAGGCAAAGCCTGACAATGCTGTCGTCTGGACCTATCTGGGTGCTTGCCTGAGCGTGCTCGGTGCTAACGCTACCGACCAGGCTGCTGGTCAGAAGTACTACGACGAGGCCATTGTCGCCTTCGACAAGGCTAAGGAGCTCGACCCCACCAAGTCGCTGGCTAACTGGGGCTACAACCGCTACCAGGCATACTACGGCCGCTACGGTGCTGACGATCCCAAGACCAAGCAGGCCGAAGCCGACATGAAGTAATCGATTCCCGTTCGATAGAAAACATAGAGAAGAGAGGCATCCCAATCCGGGGTGCTTCTCTTTTTCGCCCCCATGCGTAAGAATTTTTCACCCCTTTCCGGTTCTCGTCCTTTTACCCTTTTTGCCTTCCTTCCGTCGTCCGTTTTTGCGCGCTGGGCAGGGCGTAAATTTTCTTAGGCCTATTAGTAAATTCTCCCTCGCCGCGTGCATCCGCATCCTTCTTCCTGTTGACGGTGCAAAGGTACGAAAATTTCAAGGCAGTTCCAAATTTTGCCCTTCCAATTCAGCCGATTTTCAGCACAAACTGCGCGAATTCGTTTCAGCAGCCTGAACGGGTCGATGACAGATGACAGATGACAGTTTTCTGAAAATCAGTGCGCCTTTATATATAGTATTATATATATTATAATATATATAATACTATACCCTCTATACTCCCAAATTCAAAAAACTGTCATCTGTCATAACTGTCATTTGTCATCACTTGCAACCAATTCACTATGTTTTCGCTCGAAAAAACAAAGAAAAATGGATTTTCATTTTGCTTTTTGCTCACTTATTCGTACCTTTGCACAAATTTTCAGATAATAATTAATATTGCGCAATGAATATATCGTATAAATGGTTGAAGGAGTACGTTGATTTCGACCTGACACCACAGCAGGTGTGCGACGCACTGACGTCTACAGGTCTGGAGGTTGACGCACTCGAAGAAGTACAAAGTATCAAGGGCGGTCTGAAGGGACTCTACGTAGGTAAGGTCCTGACGTGCGAGATGCACCCAGATTCAGACCACCTGCACGTCACAACGGTGGACTTGGGCAAGGGTGAACCTCAGCAGATAGTCTGTGGAGCCCCCAACGTGGCAGCAGGCCAGAAGGTCATTGTAGCCGACCTGGGCTGTGTGCTGTACGACGGTGACAAGGAGTTTGTCATCAAGAAGTCTAAGCTGCGTGGCGTAGAGTCGCTGGGCATGATTTGTGCCGAGGACGAAATTGGCATCGGCACCAGTCACGCAGGCATCATCGTGTTGCCTGAAGACGCTGTGGTAGGTACGCCGGCTGCTGAATACTACCATCTGGAGAGTGACTGGCTGATAGAGATTGACATTACGGCCAATCGTGCCGATGCCCTGTCTCACTGGGGTGTCGCCCGCGACCTGTATGCCTGGCTGAAGCAGAACGGCTACAAGACTGCTCTTCACAAGCCTGCTACTGACGGATTTGCCGTGGATAACAACGAGTTGCCTATTGAGGTGGAGATTGAGAACACGGAGGCTTGCCGTCGCTATGCGTGTGTGAGCATCACGGACTGCGAGGTCAAGGAGTCGCCTAAGTGGCTGAAAGAGCGTCTGAACGTCATTGGCCTGCGTCCTATTAATAATATTGTAGACATTACCAACTATGTGATGATGGCCCTGGGTCAGCCTCTGCATTGCTTTGATGCCGACATGGTGAAGGGTCACAAGATTGTGGTGAAGACCATGCCCGAGGGTACTGCTTTCCAAACGCTGGATGGGGTGGAGCACAAGCTCTCTGACCGCGACCTGGCTATCTGTAATGCCGAGGATCCCATGTGTATAGCCGGTGTCTTCGGAGGAAAGGGTAGTGGTACCTATGAAACCACGAAGAACGTGGTGCTGGAGTCGGCCTACTTTCATCCTACTTGGATTCGCAAGTCGGCACGTCGTCACGGACTGTCTACGGACGCTTCGTTCCGTTTTGAGCGCGGCGTTGATCCCAACGGCACCATCGAGGCCCTGAAGTATGCTGCACTGCTCTGCAAGGAGCTGGCAGGCGGTAAGGTGTCGATGGACATCAGGGATGTCTATCCCACCAAGATGGAGAATCCGGTGGTAGAGCTGGAGTATCGCTATGTGAACCAGCTGATAGGCAAGGAGATTCCGGCAGAAACCATCAAGAGCATCTGTCAGTCGCTGGAGATGAAGGTGCTCAGCGAGACTGCCGAGGCACTGACGCTGGAGATTCCCGGCTATCGTGTAGATGTCACCCGTCCCTGTGATGTAGTAGAGGACATCCTGCGCATCTATGGATATAATAATGTAGAGATTCCGACTCAGCTGAAGTCGAGCCTGGTCATCAAGGGCGAGGAAGACCAGAAGCACAAGCTGGCCAATCTGGTGAGCGAGCAGCTGGTAGGAGCCGGTTTCAACGAGATACTGAATAATTCGCTCAGTAAGTCATCCTATTACGACGAAGCACAGAACGAGACGCTGGTACACATCATGAATCCGCTGTCGAGCGATCTGAATGTGATGCGCGCTACATTGCTGTATGGCGGTTTGGAGAGCATTGCCCACAACGCCAACCGCAAGAATGGCAACTGCCGTTTCTTCGAGTTTGGCAATGTCTATCACTTCTCACCTGAGAAGAAGAACGACGACGATCCCATGCAGGCCTATAAGGAACAGTATCACATGGCGTTGTGGATGACCGGTAAGCGCGTGGAAGGCTCTTGGGCGCATGCTGACGAGCAGACCTCGTTTGCCGAGCTCGATGCACATGTCGACAATATCCTGGCCCGTATCGGTGTCCAGCCGGGTATGCTGGTACGCAAGAAGTCGCAGAATCCCATCTTCGTCTCGGGTCTCACCATCGAGAATCGTGGTGGCAAGCAGCTCGTCGAGCTTGGCATCCTCAGCAAGAAGATGCAGAAGCAGGCTGGTATCGATACCACCGTCTTCTATGCCGAGCTGAACTGGACCGCCTTGATGAAGGTAATTCGCAAGCAGAAGGTGGAATTCACGGACATTCCCAAGTATCCTGCCGTGAGCCGCGACTTAGCATTGTTGATCGACAAGAACGTTGAGTTCGCACAGATTGAGGAGATAGCCCGCCAGACAGAGAAGAAACTGCTGAAGAAGGTTGAGCTGTTTGATGTCTATGAGGG
>DEWO01000097.1:6361-9779 GCA_002363695.1 Prevotella sp. UBA3208 | reverse complement strand
ACCGGAGTACACGCTGTTTTTTTTACTTCTTGAAGCGATAGATGCGGAACGACATGGCGGGCAGTTCGTCCTTCAAGACGGCCTGCTTCTTGTCGGCAGTCACCTGGGCAGTACCCTGCTTCGGAGTGATGAACTCTGGCTTCTGGATGCTGTTCTCGTCGTCCATGCCATTGTGGCTCAGTGTCAGCGTCTTGGCAGTGCGGTCGCCTTTCACGTCGCTGAAGTTCAGCTGGATGGGCTGTGGCTGCTTCGACGTGTTGGCCACCTTCACAATGACGTCACCCGTCTTCTGGTCGAAGGCTGCCGAGGCAAAGAGTCCGTTCTGGCCGTCCTGGTTAGCTACTGGCTGTGGCTTGGCCTTCTTGCCCTTGCCCTTCATGGTCAGCGACAGCACGTTGGTGCCGGCATTGGTGGCATACATCTGCTGTACGTAGTAACTCACCGACTTGAACATCTGTGTCTGGTCATACCATATCTGGTCAGGACGCCACTGCCAGCCGTCCACATGGGCAAACAGCGGGGCGGGGGTGGTCATGTGTACGATGTCGGCATTGCGCTCAAAGCCCGTCATGAAGGCGGCTTCCAGGATGGCGGCTTCGTAGTGGTTCCACTTCTTGCCCTTGCCGTGGCAGGCATATTCGCCGGCAAAGACCTTCGGACCCTTGCGGCTGTAGGTGTCGTAGCGCAGGCCGTGGGTCAGGAACCACTGCTCGTCGCGGTAGTAGTGCTCATCCACCAGGTCGGCCTTCTGGGCTGTCATGGCCTTCCATCCGTCTGCGAAGCGGTAGGTGTTGTCGGGTACGTCCTCGGGCACGGGTCCGCTGGTACCTACTATCTTGATGTCGGGGTATTTGGCACGGATGGCAGCCACAAAGGGTTTCAGTCGTTCGTAGTAGAACTCGCCCCACTGCTCGTTGCCCACACCGATGTACTTCATGTTGAACGGGGCGGGGTGTCCCATCTCGGCACGTACTTTACCCCACTTGGAGTCGGCAGGACCGTTGGCAAACTCGATGAGGTCCAGACAGTCGTCGATGTAGGGCTGCAGCTCGCTCTGCGGCACGTGTGCCTTCTCGTTGTTCCAGTTCTGGTACTGGCAGGCCAGTCCGACGCTCAGGATGGGCAGCGGCTCGGCACCGATGTCCTCTGAGAGCTGAAAGAACTCATAGAAGCCCAGACCGTACGACTGGTAGTAGTCGGGATAGTAGCGGTAGTCGAAGGTGTGCTCCCAGCGGTTCTGGTTCAGCGGGCGGTTCTCTACCGGGCCGATGGTGTTCTTCCACTGGTAGCGGGTCTGCAGGTCTGTACCCTCGACGATGCAACCGCCAGGGAAGCGGAAGATGCCGGGGTGCAGGTCGGCCAGCGCCTGTGCCAAGTCGCGGCGCATACCGTTCTCGCGATTTTTAAAGGTATTGACGGGGAACAGCGACACGTGCTCCAGCGACACGCTGTTGTTACCCTTCAGGAAGATGCGCAGCTTGGCATGTTTCTCGTTCACCGGCGACTTCAGCACCACGCTGTATTTCTTCCAGTCTGCCGAGTTGATATTCAGTGTTTCCTCGACAAACTCCTGCTTCTCGTCCATCGAGTTCTCCTTGATAAGCTGTACGCGTATGGTTCCATTGCCCTTTAGCGCCTTGGCCCATATAGAGAAGCGGTACTGTTCGCCCTTCTTCACGCCAATACCGAAGTAGCCCTCGTTGACCAGACCCGTACGGCGCTCCCGATGGTCAGGGGCGCTCAGCACCACATAGTGGGGGCAGCGTCCGAAGGGACCGTCGTCCTTGATGTCCACACAGCCGAAAGCCTGCCAGCCCATCAGGTGTTGGGGAAATTCAAACGAGCGGTTCTTCACCAGCTCACCATACAATCCGCCGTCGGCAGCATAGTTGATATCCTCAAAGAAGATACCGTACATGGTACTCTGAATGGGAGCCCCCAGGCGTTTGGTGTTGATGTCCATCACATTCTCAGACCTGAAGTCAGGGTGTGGCGTTCTCTCTTCGAGAGTGTGGCGTTGCAATCTCTCTTTGAGAGTGTGGCGTTGCAATGCAGTTTGTGCCTTGCCTGCCATAACTGCCATCAGCAAGGCCGTCATCATTAGTAGTTTCTTTGTCATAATCCTTTAGCTTTAGTTCTCTGCAAAGGTACAAATAAATGAGCGAATAGCCAAAATAACGTATCAAAAATGTTGCAATGAACGTTTTTTGTTATTATTTGCATCATAATTTATAGTAAGAAAAGGTGGAAAATGGTAATTTTGCAGCAAAATCAACGAAATAACTAAAGACATGAAAGCAATGAAGAGATTGGTAATGACCCTCGTGGCAGCCGTGATGACGCTGGTGGCGTCGGCACAGCAGCCTCCCCTGGTGTTAGGTAAGAGCCACGCCATGCAGCGCGTGGGAGTGACAAACAAGTATCTGCTGCTGCCCGTGCAGGAGCGTGAGGACAACGCTACCGTCAAGGTGCTGGTGAATGGTCAGCAGGTACAGAAGCTGAACATCCGGCTGGCTGTCGACAAGGTAGACTACTATGTTCCTCTGGATGTCAAGCGCTTTGATGCCGGCGAGGTGCTGCTCGACATCTTCTTCCATGGCGACCGCCGTTTTACTGGTGCCATGAAGGACTTCCTCTGCTGGAAGGAGATGAAACTCAGCGACACCTTCGATACGGCCAACCGCGAGAAATTCCGTCCGCAGTATCACCATACCCCTGTCTATGGTTGGATGAACGACCCCAATGGTATGTTCTATAAAGACGGTGTCTACCACCTGTTCTACCAGTGGAATCCCTATGGCTCCATGTGGGAGAACATGACCTGGGGACACTCTACCTCCAAGGATCTCATTCACTGGGAGGCACAGCCCACGGCCATCGAGCCCGACGCATTAGGCGACATCTTCAGTGGTTCGTGCGTAGTAGACAAGAAGAACAATCGCGTGGTAGCCTTCTACACCTCGGCAGGCGAGCGTAGCCAGGTGCAGTCCATGGCAGTCTCGAAGGACGGCGGCAAGACGTTCCAGAAGTTTGCCGGCAACCCCGTGCTGGTGAGCAAGGAGGAGGACTTCCGCGACCCGAAGTGTTTCTGGAACCCCGAGATTCAGAAGTGGAACCTCATTCTGGCCGTAGGTCAGGAGATGCGCATCTATACCAGCACCAACCTGACCGACTGGAACTACGAGAGTTCGTTCGGTTCCGACCTGGGCTGTCACGACGGTGTCTGGGAGTGCCCCGACCTCATGAAGCTGCAGGTGCGCGGCACCGACAAGCAGAAGTGGATGCTCATCTGCAACATCAACCCCGGCGGTCCTTATGGCGGCTCGGCTACACAGTACTTCATCGGCGACTTCGACGGACGCCACTTCAACTGCGAGCATAAGGACACCCGCTGGATGGACTACGGCAAGGACCACTA
>DEWO01000097.1:0-6244 GCA_002363695.1 Prevotella sp. UBA3208 | reverse complement strand
AGTATGCCAACCAGGTGCCCACCAAGCAGTTCCGTTCGGCCAACTCCATTCCCCGCGACCTGGGACTCTTCGAGTACAACGGTCAGACCTATTGCTCTGTCATCCCCTCTAAGGAGTTGCTGACCCTGCGCGGCAAGGAGACCAAGAAGGTGGCACAGGCCTGCGAAATCGTAGTCGACGTCAAGGGCTCTACGGACATTGTTCTGTCCAACACTCTGGGCGAGCAGGTGGTGATGCGCTACGACGCTGCCGCACACACCTTCTCCATGGACCGCACCCGCTCGTATGCCAGCTTCAGCGAGGCCTTCCCCGTCAAGACCGTAGCGCCTACGTATGGTAACATCAAGCAGCTGCGCATCTTTATGGACAACAGCAGCATCGAGGCCTTCGATGCCGACGGCAAGATGGCCATGACCAACCTTGTGTTCCCTAACGAGCCGTATAACAAGCTGAAGGTTGTCGGCGGCAAGGCTACCATTTATGAAATTAAATAAAGAATAGAATCAACGAGACTTCGAAACATCGAAACATCGAAAAAAAGAAAAAATCATCATGAATCAAAATAAATCCATCTATCTGATTCCCGTGATGCTCTGCTTCTTCTGCATGGGCTTCGTGGACCTCGTAGGCATTGCCTCCAACTATGTGCAGGAAGACCTGGGTCTCTCCGACTCCGTGGCCAACGTGTTCCCCTCGCTGGTGTTCTTCTGGTTCCTCATCTTCTCGGTGCCCACGGGCATGTTGATGAACAAGATTGGCCGTAAGAATACGGTGCTGCTGTCACTCATCGTGACCGTCGTGTCGCTGTTCATCCCCCTTTTAGGCAACTCGTTTGCCGTCATGCTGGTGGCCTTCTCGCTCTTAGGCATCGGCAACGCCCTGATGCAGACCAGCATCAACCCGCTGGCCATGCTCATCATCGGCGACAAGAACCTGGCATCGACGCTGACCTTCGGCCAGTTTGTCAAGGCCATCGCCTCGTTCCTGGCCCCCTACTTGGCCATGTGGGGTGCCACGCAGGTCATCCCCACGCTGGGCTACGACTGGCGCGTGCTGTTCCTCATCTACTTCGTCATCGGCGTGCTGGCATCCCTGCTGCTCTGGGCTACACCCATTCAGGAGGAGTATGGTGCCAAGAGCCAGGAGAGCATCGGTGCCGAGTTCGTCAACTGCTTCCGTCTGCTGGGCAAGCCCATCGTGCTGCTGTCCTTCTTCGGCATCATGTGTCACGTCGGCATTGACGTCGGCACCAACACCACCGCACCGAAGCTGTTGATGGAGCGTGTAGGCATGACGCTCAACGAGGCCGCCTTTGCCACCTCGCTCTACTTCATCTTCCGTACCATCGGTGCCCTGACGGGTTCGTTCTTCCTCCGCGTATTGAAGACGCGCTGGTTCTTCATCATCAGCGTCGTCATGATGGCCCTCTCCATGGTCGGTATGTTCTTCGGCACCGAGCAGTGGCAGCTCTATTGCGCCATTGCACTGGTGGGCTACGGCAACTCCAACATCTTCTCCATGGCCTTCTCGGAGGCACTGCTCAGCGTCCCTGACAAGCAGAACGAAGTCTCGGGTCTGATGATTATGGGACTCTTCGGCGGCACGATATTCCCTCTGCTGATGGGCTTCTGCAGCGATGCCATCGGCCAGGCCGGTGCCGTGGCAGTGATGGCCATCGGTGTCATCTACCTCTTCACCTATATTCCGCAAGTCAAACACTAAAACAAGTATAGCTATTATGGAAACAAAACGTTATGTAGTAGGACTCGGCGAAGCCCTGTGGGACGTACTTCCCGACGGTAAGAAACTGGGTGGCGCACCCGCTAACTTTGCCTATCACGCAGGCCAGTTCGGCCTGCAGACCCTCGCCGTCAGCGCACTGGGCGAGGACGCACTGGCCGAAGAGACCATCGAGGCCCTGAAGGAGCACGGGCTCAACTATCTGATGCCCCGTGTGCCCTACCCCACCGGCACCGTGCAGGTGACGCTCTCCGGCGACGGCATTCCCGCATACGAAATCAAGGAAGGCGTGGCATGGGACAACATCCCCTATACCCCCGAGATTGCCGAGGTCGCCAAGTCGTGCCGAGCCGTATGCTTCGGCTCGCTGGCCCAGCGCAACGTCACGTCGTGGGCTACCATCCGCCAGTTCCTGGACGACACCCCCGACGACTGCCTGAAGATTTTCGACATCAACCTGCGCCAGCAGTTCTTCACCAAGGACGTCATCGAAGAGTCCTTCAAGCGTTGCAACATCCTCAAGATTAACGACGAGGAGCTGGTAGTCATCAAGCGCTTGTTCTCTGACAAGTCAGAGCGTGGCGCTGCGAACGGCTATAACGACTTGGACATGCGCGACATCTGCGCCAAGATACTAGCCGAGTACCATCTGAAGATGCTCGTGCTGACCTGTGGCACCAACGGCTCCTACGTCTTCGCCCCCGGTCTGACCTCGTTCCAGGAGACCCCCAAGGTCAAGGTGGCCGACACCGTCGGAGCCGGCGACTCGTTCACAGGCTCCTTCTGCGCCGCCATCCTCAATGGCAAGCCCATCGAGCAGGCCCACCGCATAGCCGTCGAGGTCAGCGCCTACGTCTGCACCCAGAACGGCGCCATGCCCGCCTATCCCCCCGAGCTCGTGGCCAAGGTGAAGTAAGGACCGTAAGAGCCTTAGATGCTTATAGATACGTCATCCGTCTTTTCCGCGAGACCGGCTTCGGTTTCGCGGAAAAGTCGTATTTCACCCAATGTATGGTTTCCGAATAACGGCTAACACACCGCGTCGAAAATTATCTGCCGATTCGTTTGAATGCCGGGCTGTTAAGAAAACGCCCCGAGGGGTGTCGGCAGACTTTCTTAAATGTAACCAAAACGTAATCGCATGAGTGTGGCCATTACCACTTATTATATGTAATTTTGCACCCATGAATTTAATGGTATTGCCCCTTTGGGCCTGGATTGTGTTCTATGTGTTAGTGTTGCTCATGCTGGTGGCCATGAACGAGTACGTCAACAGCCTCGGAGCAGTCGCAGGGCTGCAGCTGGACATCCCCCCATATAGAGGTGCCCACGCCCGTCAGCCTGGCCGTCATCTTCGGCGTGCTCGCCCTGTCCATGCTCCTGTCATTCGCGGTGACGCGACAAAAGCAGCACTAAAAGCGGCACACTTTCCACATTTATTTCGTACCTTTGCACACGATTATGGAACAAAAACGAATATTGGTTGTTGACGACGAACGCGACTTGTGCGACATTCTGTTGTTCAATCTTCGGGCGGCAGGGTATCAGGCGGAGGCGGTGTACTCGGCAGAAGAAGCGCTGGAGGTAGTTCACGGTTCAGAGTTCACGGTTCACGGTTTTGACCTGCTGCTGCTCGACGTCATGATGCCCGGCATGTCGGGCTTTGAACTGGCCAGGCTGCTGAAGGAGGACGAGCGGACCAAGTCTGTCCCCATCATCTTCCTGACGGCGAAGGACACGGAGGACGACACGCTGCAAGGATTCTCGCTCGGCGCAGACGACTACGTCACCAAGCCGTTTTCCATCCGCGAGGTGATGGCAAGGGTTAAGGCAGTATTGGGCAGGACGACAAGCCCCAGAAGCACAGAATTGACATTCGAGGGACTGACGATGAATACCGACAACAAGACGGTGACCATTGACGGAGAACCAATAGCACTCACCCGCACGGAATACGATTTGCTGCGGCTCTTCTTGGAACACCGCGGACAGACGTTCACCCGACAGCAGTTGCTCGACCGAGTATGGCCACAATACGTCATCGTCACCGAGCGCACCGTGGACGTGAACATCACGCGACTGCGCAAGAAGCTGGGCCGCTATGCCGCCTGCCTGATTTCGCGCACAGGTTTTGGCTATTCGTTTGAAGAGGTGAGAGACAAGCAATAAGAGAGGTAAGCGAGAAATGAGAAAACTATCTGAAGGCCGGAAGATGTGGCTCAGCGTCATGGGCGTGTTCCTCGTCTATGCCGTCATCTTCATATTGTTCGAGGACTACGACCGCAAGTTCATCATGCCCTTCCACGAAGTCAGCGACTGGCACCTGCTGCTCTTCTCGCTGGCCGTCATGGCCGGACTGGGCTTCCTGCTGTTCCGCTACGCCAAGCGCATGGACGAACGCATCAGCCGCGAACAGGCCGAGAAGGAGAACCGTATGCGCCGCGAACTGACACAGAACATAGCCCACGAACTCAAAACCCCCGTAGCCAGCATCCTCGGCTATACGGACACCATCCTGGACAGCCCGGACATGACGGACGACGTGAGACACCAGTTCATCGTCCGCACCAACACCCAGGCCCGCCGCTTGGCGACTCTGCTGCAAGACATCTCAACACTGAACCGCATGGACTACGCCCGCGACATGATTACGACGGAGCGCGTCAACGTCTCCGTGCTCTTTGCCGACATCGCACAGGAGACCGCCCTGGCCATGCAGAAACGGCAGATAACACTGCACAACTATCTGCCGCAAAGCATCATCGTCCACGGCAATTATTCCTTGCTATACAGCATCTTCCGCAACCTGATGGACAATGCCGTCAACTATGCCGGGAAGGGTATTACCATTGAGGTCTCTGCCGAACAACAGCCCGACTGTTGGTGCTTCACTTTCAAGGACAACGGCATCGGCATCCCCCTCAAGCACCAGCCCCGCATCTTCGAGCGCTTCTACCGCATAGACAAAGGCCGCAGCCGCGACATGGGCGGCACAGGCCTCGGCCTCGCCATCGTCAAGAACGCCGTGCTGCTACACGGCGGCAACATCACGGTCAGCACACCAGACACCGGAGGCCTCGCCTTCGAGTTTACAATCAGAAAGCAATAAGGACTATTTCTATCCCGACTGCCTTATAATCTTGAACATTTTATCTAAATTTGCATAAAGCAAGAACTTTTTTGTACTTTTGCTTAGGAAAACGGGGTGCCCGATTGTATATAGAGTAAAAGACAAGCGACAAGATGATTGAAAAGCAAGCGTTCGAACAGATCTTCCGATGTCACTACGACGGGATGTTCCGGCTGGCCAGACGGATGCTCGGCAGTGACGAGGAGAGTAAGGATGTGGTGAGCGACGTGTTCGCCCAACTGCTGAACAGCCATACTGACCTGCGGCCGGATACGCTGCAAGGCTTTCTGCTGACGAGTGTTCGTAACCGCTGTGTCAATCTGTTGGCACACAAGCAGCGGGAACAGGCCGTACAGGTGGAACTGAGACCACGCCAACAGGAGACTTCCCAAGAGCCAAAAGAGCAGGAACAGCTCGACGCCCTCCACCACTACATCGACACTGAGCTACCCCCACTATCGCAGCAGATTCTCCGCCTGCGCTACCAGCAGGGGCTGAAGTACCGTGAGATAGCCGAGACGCTTAAGGTCAGCGAGGTCACCGTACACAATCACCTGTCGCAGTCGCTCAAACAAATGAAGCAACACTTTAAAGCAAAAGGTTATGACATCTAACGACAAACTGGAGGATCTCCTCAAGCAGATGTATGCACAAGAGGATGAGACCATAGACACCTCGGACACCATCGACGAGGAATGGCAGAAATTTGAGGCCAGGCATTTCGCCCCAAAGCAACGTTCCTGGGGCTGGATGCAGATAGCAGCAGCCTTTATCGGCCTGCTGATGCTAAGTGGCATCGCCTATGCTGCCATTCACATCGTCGTCAGCAGCCGCTCACAGCAAGCAGAAACGGCGGCAGACACTACGGCAGTGGTCCCCACCCTGCCCTCTACTGCCGACTCTAAGCTATCAGTAGCCGACAGCATCCCGCAGACACGCATCTTTGAGAACGCACCGCTCGACGAGATGATCACGGAGATAGCCCAATATTATAATAAGGTGGCAGACATCGAGAGCGAAGAGGCTCATGAGTTGCGCCTATACTACAAGTGGGAACCGAAGGACGCGATAGAAGACGTGGTGGCCGACCTGAACCACTTCGACCACGTAAGCCTCGCCATCGAGGATGACAAACTGATAGTGAAACCATAACCCTGCAAAAAGACACACATGAAAAAGATATTGATTCTGCTATTGCTGTGCGCTGCCGTCAGCAGCGCACAGGGACAAAGGCTACGGGAAAGGCTACGGGTAGGCGCGTCAGCGGGAATGAAGATTACCCGTAGTTACCAGAGCCAGTCGCTCAGCCGCGTGCTGGAGGATCTGAATGCCACTACCGAGCGCCACGAGATATCCTTCATCTATAACGACCTG
>DEWO01000014.1:3877-8322 GCA_002363695.1 Prevotella sp. UBA3208 | reverse complement strand
CACTGATAGCTGATGAAGAAGCGCAGGTTCTCGAACTGTGAGGGTATCTTGACGCTGACCATTTCGCCACAGCGGTCGTACTGTACCTCGCTGCCGCTGACACCACCCATCCACGACTCGTAGGCGTCGCGGTGGGCAGAGCTATACATACGGGGGAACAGCATGTTCTGGGCATATTTGTATTCGTCCTTGGTGCGGACTACGAAATACTGGTCTTTCTCGTCGGCTGATGCCTTCTCCTTGCGCTGCCATACGGGGTCGCCCTTCTTCATGACAGGACGGCAGTATTCGCCGTCTTTCTCCAAAGCGACTTGTGAGGTGTAGGCCTGACCGTAGAACAACGGGCGCTGGCCGTACTGTTCGCGGCCCAGATATTCGCCCAGGGTGAAGATGTCTTCGGGTGAGTTCTGGTCCATCGGAGGATTGGCTGCCGAGCGGATGACGATAAGCGCATAGCTGGAGTAGCCAATCATCAGCATCAGCATACAGAGCAGTGAGGTGTTCTTGATGCGGGCTGTTACCAAGGCCTTTGGCTGTTGGCCTTTAGCGGTTTGCTTGTATTGCAGCACGAACCACATGACGGCCAGTACAACCAGGCCGATGATGAAGGCTGACCAGCCGTGCCCGTAGAACGGAATGCCCAGCATGGCCACAGCCATCAGGAAGGCAATGTTCTGGCGCTTCTCGTTCAGGTCATGGTAGGTCTCGTAGATGGCCCAGATAATGATGCCGATGAGCAGGAAGATGTAGACAATCTCGCCCGTATTGAAAGGCATACCAAGGGTGTTGACGAACAGCAGTTCAAACCATCCGCCTACCTGTACGATGCCGGGAACGACACCATAGAGTACGGCGGCAAGAATGACCACCGAAATGCCCAAGGCTATCAGCGAGCCTTTCAGGTCGCGCTTGGGGTCGTCTGTTGGGAACTTGCGATAGTAGTACACCAGTACGATGGCGGGCAGGCACAATAGGTTCAGCAGGTGCACACCGATGGAGAGTCCCGTCATGTACATGATGAGTACCAGCCAGCGGTCGGCATGAGGCTGGTCGGCCTGGTCCTCCCATTTCAGGATGAGCCAGAAGACGACGGCAGTGAAAGCGGAAGAGTAGGCATATACCTCACCCTCGACAGCCGAGAACCAGAAGGTGTCGCTGAAGGTATAGATGAGTGCTCCCACCATGGCCGATGCCTCAATGGCTATCAACTTGGCGGCAGTCAGCTGACTCCAGTCCTTGATGAGCAGCCGGCGCACCAGATGGGAGATGGTCCAGAACAGGAACAGGATAGTGGCTGCCGACAGCAACGCACTCATCATATTCACCATGTATGCCACGTGGCTGGGGTCGCTGGCAAACTGTGAGAACAGGTTGGCCGTCAGCATGAAGAATGGCGCACCAGGCGGGTGGCCGATTTCCAGTTTGTAACCTGTAGAGATAAACTCCGGACAGTCCCAGAACGAAGCTGTCGGCTCGATGGTGGAACAATAGACCACGGCGGCAATGGCAAACGCCAGCCAGCCCATGATATTGTCCACAAGTCTGAATTGTTTCATCGTTTTATATGTGATTGTTTCTATTCTAACCTGCAAAGGTAATGCTTTTGCGTGGAACATTGGCCATTGACCGTTGACCGTTATTTTTTTTTAACCATTAAAGTAATAATTGGGCTCCATAAATCAGCAGGACATAGCGCAGGAACTTTCCTATAGCCATACTGGTCAGTGAGATGGGAATGTTGGCACGCATCAGACCCAGTGCGACGGTGATGGCAGACCCCAGAATGGGCACAAAGGCGAAGAACCCCATCCATGCTCCGCGTCCTGCCATGAACTTAGTGGCACGGTCCAGATCTTTCTGCTTCACGTGCAAGTACTTCTCTATCCACTCCAGTTTGCCCATTCTGCCGACGCAGTAGTTGAACATACCTCCGGCCACATTGCCGACGGTGCCGTAGACGATGAGCAGCCACGGGTCAAGGCCGGCAGCCAGCAGTCCCGTCATGACTGCCTCGCTGCTGAAGGGGAAGAACGAGCCGGCCACGAATGCCGTGAGCAACATGCCCCAATAGCCGTAACTGATTAATAGCGAAACTATATACTCCATAAATTATAGGCGGTAAGCAGAAGGGTTGCTGCCAGCAGGAAACCGCAGTAGATGTTTGTGAGTCGCGTGGACGAGAGTGCGATGAAGTGACCGATAAGAGGTGCTGTGTTGATGATGGACAGCCCAATCAGGACATCGTAGAATTGTGGCTGAAGGGCTATGGAGAACATGGTAACCAGGGCCATCCAAGTCAGGAAACCGATAAGCAGCCGTGTGCGAATTCTGTCATCACGATGTTTCCGTATGTAGTGTGTAATGCCCGTAATGGCAGCCACGGCGACGAGTATCCATGTTGCCACCTGACTGGTGCTGAGTGTGGTGAAATCCAGGATAGGATGGAAGTCATCCCACTTGGCGAACAGTTCCAGAAACGAACGGAAGTCGTTGTTCAAAACCTTCCAGCAAAGCATCACCCAATAGGGCATCAGCAATCCCAATATGGAAGCCGACAGCGTCCGGCCGGAAAGTGACTGTAGCTGTGTGGCTGTCAGCAGCCAGATGAGTGGTACGAAATATAATATGCGGACCTCTGCTATAGCGGCCGTCCCGAACAGTATATAGGCGTAAAATGTCAGCCCGCTGGCCTGCTTGTCCTGATAGGTCATGAATAGCAGCGTGACGGCTCCTGCGTAGCATACTTGTATCAAGGCACTCTGCAAAGAGGAAAACAAGAAACAGGCAGCACAGCCCATGGCGATAAACGAACAACTCACTATGCGGGAGTAGATGCGAATCAGGGCATTCATGTTGTTCATCTGTACCATAGCATAGACTGTTAACATGAAAAGCCCGAACTGGACCCACCAGTTTCCTTGAATGAGTCCGCCCAGCAACCAGATGACGACGGCATAGATTAATGCCACTGGCAGCGTCAGTTTGCTTTCTGCTATTCTGTTCTGTAGCCGCTTTGCCATTTAAAGGTCTGCTCCGATGTCACGACGGAAATACTTGTCCGTAAACTGTATTTTCTGCGCCTCTTCGAAAGACTTTTGTAGTGCCTCGGCTTTGTCCTTTCCGTATGAAGAGACGGCAATGACGCGACCGCCATTGGTCACCACCTGACCGTTCTTCAGTGCCGTGCCGGCATGAAATACAATACTGCCTTCCACGTTCTCGATGCCCGTGATGGGGTAGCCTTTCTTGTACTCTTGTGGATAACCGCCGCTGACCAGCATGACGCAGACGGCAGCACGCTCGTCAAACTCGATGGTGCGAGTGTCCAGATTGCCCTCTGCTACTCCCTCAAACAGGTCTACAATGTCCGATTTCAGACGCAGCATGACACTCTCCGTCTCGGGGTCGCCCATACGGCAGTTGTACTCGATGACCATCGGCTCACCCTTTACGTTGATTAGTCCGAAGAAGATGAAGCCTTTATACAGGATGCCTTCCTGCTTCAGTCCTTCCACGGTAGGACGGATAATACGGTCTTCCACCTTCTGCATCCACTCCTTTGTGGCAAAGGGTACGGGACTGACGCTACCCATGCCGCCCGTGTTCAGACCTGTGTCGCCCTCGCCAATGCGCTTGTAGTCTTTGGCTTCGGGCAGAATCTTGTAGTGGTCGCCATCGGTCAGCACGAAGACTGAGCACTCGATGCCGCTCAGGAACTCTTCGATGACCACGCGGCTTGACGCATTGCCGAACATGCCGCCCAGCATCTCCTTCAGCTCCTTCTTGGCTTCGTCAAGGGTGGGAAGAATCAGCACCCCTTTGCCGGCACACAGACCGTCTGCCTTCAGTACATAGGGAGCCTCTAAGGTTTCCAGGAATTTCAGTCCCTCCTCCAGATGCTCGCCGTCGAAGGTCTCATAGCGGGCTGTGGGAATCTGGTGACGCTGCATGAATGCCTTGGCAAAGTCCTTCGAGCCTTCCAGCACGGCACCGGCCTTCGTAGGGCCGATGACGGGGATGTTCTTGGTCCGTTCGTCGGTACCCAAATTGTCATAGATGCCCTTCACCAGCGGGTCCTCGGGACCTACTACCACCATGTCAATCTGTTTTTCCACGCAGAACTGCTTGATGGCCTCGAAGTCGTCAGCCTTCATCGCCACATTTTCTCCGCAGTTGCCCGTACCGGCATTGCCTGGGGCAATATACAATTTCTCACATTTGCTGCTCTGAGCAATCTTCCATGCCAGTGCGTGCTCGCGCCCGCCACTGCCTAACAGTAATATCTTCATCTTACTCAATCAAAATGTTCAGGGTTATTTCTTATGTTTAGGTGTGCAAAGGTACAAAGAAAAGCCGAAAACGCCAAACATTCTATAAACAGATTTTCTCTCTTTTTTTGTACCTTTGCAGTTGCTAACCAAATTTGAATACTATGCTTCTATTGC
>DEWO01000014.1:3346-3723 GCA_002363695.1 Prevotella sp. UBA3208 | reverse complement strand
ACGACGCGGGGCTTAGCGTGGAAGGCGATGCCCAGTCCGGCTTCGCTGATCATGGGCAGGTCGTTGGCACCGTCACCGACGGCAATGGTCTGTGCCAGATTGACCTTCTCTACCTGGGCAATGAGTTTCAGCAGCTCGGCCTTGCGGTGGCCGTCGACAATCTCGCCGACATAGCGGCCGGTCAACTTGCCGTCGTCACCAATCTCCAGTTCGTTGGCATAGACATAATCGATGCCATATCGGCGCTGTAGGTACTCTCCAAAGAAGGTGAAGCCACCGGAGAGGATGGCAATCTTGTAGCCGCTGGTCTTGAGTACAGCCATCAGACGGTCGGCACCCTCGGTGATAGGCAGGTGCTCGGCAATGTCCTGCATGAC
>DEWO01000014.1:0-3226 GCA_002363695.1 Prevotella sp. UBA3208 | reverse complement strand
CCGCGCATGGCACTCTCGGTGATGGCACGCACCTCGGCACCCACGCCGTTGCGCTCTGCTAACTCGTCGATACACTCGGTCTGGATGAGCGTAGAGTCCATATCGAAGCAGATGAGGCGGCGCATACGGCGGAACATATCGTCACGCTGGAAGGAGAAGTCTATCTCCATGTCTTGTGATAGTTTCATGAGCTTGGACTGCATCTCCTGACGGTTGACGGGCTCGCCGCGCAAGGAGAACTGGATGCAGGCACGCGTGTGCTGGCTGTACTGCTTGATGCTCTTGCGGCCGGTCAGTCGCACGATGCTGTCGATGTTCAGTCCCTGATCGGCTAGGATGCGGGTGGCAGCCTCTATCTGGCGGGCCTCCAGCTGTCGCCCCAATACCATGAGGATGTAGCGGTTCTTGCCCTGATGTCCCACCCAGTCTTCGTATTCGTCGTCGGTGATGGGCGAAAATCCGATGTTAACACCCAGCTCAGTGGCCTTGAACAGCAGTTCCTTCATGGCCAGCCCAGACTTCATCTCGTCCATGCGGATAAGGATGCCTAAGGAGAGGGTATTGTGGATATCGGCCTGGCCGATATCCAGTATCTGGGCGTCATACTTGGCCAAAATACCCATGATGGAGGCCGTCAGACCGGGACGGTCTTGACCGGTAATGCGGACTAATATTTGCTCATTCTTCATAGTTGTAGAATTTCTAGTTTTTTATAGTCTTTATAGTTTTACTAGTTTTGTTAGTTATACTAGTTATACTAATTTATTTTAGGTAGTCTTCAAAATATTGCGTAATGCGCTCGTGCAGATGGACGCTGGCATGGCCCCGCATGTTGTGCTCCTCACCCGGATAGGCAAAGAAGTCGGGCTGGGCGCCCGCCTTGATGCAGGCATCGAGGAACGAGAGACAGTGTTGCGGCACAACGGTGTTGTCGTTATAGCCCGTAATAATTTGCAGACGGCCTTTCAGGTTCTTGGCCTTGTCGATGAGAGACGTCTTGGCGTAGCCCTCAGGATTGGTCTCCGGAGTGTCCATATAGCGCTCGCCGTACATCACCTCGTACCACTTCCAGTCAATGACGGGACCGCCGGCCACACCCACTTTGAAGACGTCGGGGTAGTTGGTCATGAGCGAGATGGTCATGAAGCCGCCGAACGACCAGCCGTGGACACCCAGCCGTTGCATATCGACATAGGGTAGGGTGCGCAGGTAGTCAACACCCTTCATCTGGTCTTGCATCTCAATCTGTCCCAGTTGCCGGAAAGTTGCCTGCTCGAAGTCCCGGCCGCGATACTCGCTGCCACGATTGTCGAGAATGAAGACGATATAGCCTTTCTGGGCCATATAGGTCTCCCACGAACGGCTTTGCCAGTGCCACGATGCTTCCACGTTGTGTGCATGAGGACCTCCGTAGACGTAGACAACGGTGGGGTACTTCTTGACCGGGTCGAAGTCGTGGGGCTTCACCATACGGTAGTAGAGGTCCGTCGTGCCGTCGGCCGCCTTGATGGTGCCGCACTCGAAGATGGGCTGGACGTAGTCGCCCCAGGGGTCAGCGGCAGTCAGTAGTCTTTGAACGTGATGATTATTAGTGTCGATGAGGTCGATGGCGCGAGGGGTCGTGGGTGCGCTCCATTTGTCTATCAGGTAACGGCCTGATGGTGAGGGCTGTGCACGATGTACACCATCAGTGCTGACCAGGGCCTGCATCTTGCCGTTAGACACGCTGACGCTGTATATCCAACGGTGCAACGGGTGATATTTGTTGGCCTCGATGAGGATGCTCTTCTGCTTGGCGTTGAAGCCCAGCACCTGCTGTACTACCCAAGGACCACTGGTGAGCTGACGTAGCAGACGTCCCTCTTTATTATAAAGGTATAGGTGGTTGTAGCCGTCGCGTTGGCTCTGCATGATGAACTTGTCGGCGTCCCATGGCAGGAACTGGATGGGGTTCATTGGCTCCACGTATTTGTCGCTGGTCTCACGCATCAGTTCAGCCTCTTTGATACCTGTTGTCGCATCGTAGCGCACCAGCCGGCAGTCGTTCTGGTCGCGGTTCAGTTCGAACATATAGATGTTCTTGCCGTCAGGACTCCATGCTATGTTAGTGAAATAACGGTCCGTAGGGTCGCCAGCCTGTAGGTAGATGGTTTTCTGTGTGCTCAGATCATACACACCTACGGTCACCTGGTGTGAGGTCATGCCAGCCATCGGATACTTGTCCGGCTGGTGTTCGGCCACGCGGGGAAAGATATCCACCTGCGGATAGTCGCTGACCATGGACTGGTCCATGCGGTAGAAAGCCAGGCGCTGACCGTCGGGGCTCCAGAAGGTGCCCTTCTGGATGCCGAACTCGTTGCGGTGGACGCTTTGGCCATAGACGATGTCACGACTGCCGTCAGTGGTCAGCTGGCACTCTTGATTGTCGGCTGTGCGCACGAAAAGTTGGCAGTCCTTGACATAGGCCACGGCCCGTGACTGGCTGTTCCAGTCGCTGAAGGTCTCGCCTTCGCAGGTCTGTGACCATGCTGTCTGCTTGTCCTTCCAGTTGTAGAGCACGCGTTGCTTGCTGTTCTTGAGCAATACCAGGGGCTCTGACGGGTAGGGGTATTGGACAGAATAGGCAGAATGGAAATCACTGCCAACCTCTTTCAGTGTGAAGAGTATCTGCCGGGTTCCCTTGGCATCTATGGAGCCTCCCTCTTCAGCGTCCAGATACATCAACTGGTCACCCCACCATTCGTACCACTTGTTTTCAGGTAGAAGGTTCCGGTAGTTATTACCGCCGAAGTTGAGGTCTTCCAGCGTGAAGAGTTTGCGGTTTTGAGCATTCATGACGGAATAGGGTAGGACCAGTAAAGCTAAAAGGAGAATCAGTAGTTTAGTCTTCGTCATCATTGAACCTCCTGTTGTTCTTTTTGTTTCCAAACTGGCGGTCATCCTTGCGGAAAGGCTTTTTGCCGAAGCGGTCCTTTTGTCCATAGTGCTCTTTCCTGTCCGGGCGTCCTTCTTTTTCTCTGTCGCCACGGAAATCTTTTCTGTCACCACGGAAATCTTTTCTGTCACCACGGAATTCTCTGCGTTCACCCCGTTCCTCGCGTCTGTCATTGCGTTTCTCCAACGAGTGGAACTTGAAGTTTCGGATGTCTGCCCCTTCGTTTTCTTCCTGCTCGTCCAGCCGTTTCTTGAATTCGCGCTCTTTCTTGAAGCGGTGCTTCTCGGCCAT
>DEWO01000143.1:13143-13484 GCA_002363695.1 Prevotella sp. UBA3208 | reverse complement strand
TCGGCATAGACCACGGCCTCGATGAGCGAGTTGCTGGCCAGACGGTTGCCGCCGTGCAGTCCGGTGCACGAGCACTCGCCCAGGGCGTAGAGCCGCTGTATGCTGGACTGTCCGTTCAGGTCGACCTTGATGCCGCCGCACATATAGTGGGCCGCGGGGCGCACGGGGATATAGTCGGTGGTGATGTCGATGCCAATCGACAGGCACTTCTGGTAGATGTTGGGGAAGTGGCGGCGCGTCTCTTCTGGGTCTTTGTGCGTGACGTCCAGACAGACGTGGTCCAGACCGTGAATCTTCATCTCCTTGTCTATGGCGCGGGCCACGATGTCGCGTGGTGCCAG
>DEWO01000143.1:0-13063 GCA_002363695.1 Prevotella sp. UBA3208 | reverse complement strand
CTGAGGCGCTCGTCGTACTTCTCCATGAAGGTCTCGCCGTTGGGCAGTTTCAGTATGCCGCCATATCCGCGCATGGCCTCGGTGATGAGGTAGGCGGGGTGTGTCTCGCTGGGGTTGTGGAGCACCGTGGGGTGGAACTGCACGAACTCCATGTCGGCCACCGTACCCTTGGCACGGTAGACCATGGCGATGCCGTCGCCCGTGGCTATGACGGGGTTCGAGGTCGTCAGGTAGACGGCTCCGCAGCCTCCGGTACACATGACGGTGACCTTCGACAGATAGGTGTCAACCTTCTGCGTCTGCGGGTTCAGCACGTAGGCCCCATAGCACTGGATGTTGGGCGAGCGTCGTGTGACGCGGACGCCTAGGTGGTGCTGGGTAATGATTTCAACGGCGAAGTGGTTCTCCCTGACGTCGATGTCCGGGCACGCCCTGACGGCCTCCATCAGTCCGCGCTGTATCTCGGCACCGGTGTCGTCGGCGTGGTGCAGTATGCGGAACTCCGAGTGGCCGCCCTCGCGGTGCAGGTCGAAGTCGCCGCTCTCCTTGCGGTCGAAGTTGACGCCCCAGCTGACCAGCTCCTGAATCTGTGCAGGGGCGTTTCTGACCACCTGCTCCACGGCGGCACGGTCGGAGATGTAGTCGCCGGCAATGATGGTGTCGGCAATGTGCTTGTCAAAGGTGTCTACCTTCAGGTTGGTCACCGACGCCACGCCGCCCTGTGCGAACGAGGTGTTGGCCTCGTCCAGTCCGGCCTTGCAAATCATACACACGCGGCCCTTCTTGGCACGGGCCACCTTCAGCGCGTAGCTCATACCGGCCACGCCTGCTCCTATGATGAGGAAATCGTACTTGTAAACCATTGTTTTTAAGTTATTGCGTGCAAAAGTACGAATTATTTTTGTAATTTTGCACACGATTATGAAGAAATATCTGCTTTTATTGATTTCCTGTGCCCTTTTTGCTACCTCCGTGGCGCAGGACTTCTCTGACCGGCGGTCAGAGTGTGGCGTTGCAATGCTGCGCGGACGGCTGGACTCGCTGCTGTGCGACCCGATGTTCGAAACCTCGCAGGTGGGACTGATGGTCTATGACCTGACTGCCGACTCGGCACTCTTCACCCGCAACCACCGTCAGCTGATGCGCCCGGCGTCGTGCATGAAGTTGGTGACCGCCATCACGGCCCTCGACCAGCTCGGTGCCGGCTATGACTACCAGACGCGCGTCTACATGACCGGCGACATCGTTGACTCTACGCTGACGGGCAATATCTACTGTGTAGGCGGCTTCGACCCCACGCTGACCATCGACGACGTGGCCGCGCTGGCTGACGGCGTCAGACGGCTGGGCATAGACAGCATCCGCGGGCTGCTGGTGGCCGACCGCACCATGAAGGAGGCGCTGGACTACGGCGAGGGCTGGTGCTGGGACGACGACAACCCGATGCTGAACGCGCTGACCGTAGGCCGCAAGAACACGTTCCTCGAGACCTTTGCCGAGGAGGTGGCCCGCGCCGGTGTCAACCTGGAGCGCGTACAGCTTCTGGAAGGACGCCTGCCGCAGGCTGCCCGCCACGTGGCCACCGTCCGCCACAACATCTCGGTGGTGCTGGAGCGCATGATGAAGATGAGCGACAACTTCTACGCCGAGTCCATGTTCTACCAGACGGCAGCGTCAGCCCGAAAGGGTCTGGCCCGTGCCCGGGATGCCCGCGACATCACCAGACGGCTCATTGCCCGCCTCGGGCTGGGACACCATACCTACAGGATTGCCGACGGCTCGGGCCTCTCCTTATATAATTATGTCTCCGTCGAACTGCTTTGCACCCTGCTGCGCCATGCGTGGCGCTCGCCCGCCATCCACGACGCCCTGCTGCCGTCGCTGCCCGTTGCCGGTGTCGACGGTACGCTGAAGGACCGCATGAGGAAGACCTCGGCCCAGGGCAACGTCCGGGCCAAGACCGGCACGCTGACCGGCATATCGAGCCTGGCCGGATACTGCACGGCGGCCAACGGCCACCAGCTCTGCTTCGCCGTCATCAACCAGGGCGTCATGCGCAATGCCACGGGCAAGGCCTTCCAGGACAAACTCTGTCAAACCCTGTGCGACTATGAATAAGATAACCAAATACATTTTGCTCGTCGTGCTGTGTGTAGTCATACCTGCGGCAGTGGTGTGGAACTTCCTGCCCTCGCTCATCGGCGAGGGATACCCCAGGATTTACAACATCGTACACCGCGTGACGGCCATCTATGTCACCATCGTCGTGACGTGGCTGCTTATCAGTTTTGCCAATACGTTCAGAACCCTGGGCGAGCACCATAACGTGCCCCACCGCCAGTACCTGAACTCGTTCATCAGCGTGCTGAAGATAGTCCTCATCTGCGTTGCCGTCATCGTGGTCTTCGCCATCATCCTGGACAAGGACCCGTCGACGCTCATTGCCGGACTGGGTGCTGCCTCGGCCGTCCTGATGCTGGCCTTCCAGGACACCATCAAGGGGCTGGTGGCAGGCATCAGGCTGACGTCGAACAAGATGCTGGACACGGGCGACCGCATCACCGTACCGTCGGCAGGCATTGACGGCATCGTCGAGGAAATCATGCTTACCACCGTCAAGGTGCGCAACTTCGACAATACCATCGTCACCATCTCGCCGCAGGCACTGGTCGACGGCTCGTTCCAGAACTGGAAGGGCATGAAGGAGAACGTCGGGCGAAAGGCCGTGCGCAAGGTCTACTTCGACTTCCGCAGCATCGTGGCCGACGGCGAGGGGGTGGTCAACCTGACGCGCTATCGGCAGCAAATGGAGCAGTGGCTGAGGCAGCATCCCCTGGTGGTCAAGGAGAACATCGTCATGGTGCACCAGCTGGACTCCACCCCGACGGGCCTCCCCCTGGAGTTCGTCTTCTGGCTCAACATGCAGGACGTGCTGCCGTTCGAGCACGCCATATCCGAAATCATGGAGCACGCATTCGCCGAGGCCAACCGCTTCGGACTGCGCATCTATCAGCAGTTTCCTGACCAATCATCTAAGCATCCCTGACACGGACGAAAGGGCGTAAAAGAAAAACGAGGGGAGGTGCCGCACAACACGTGCCGGGCACCTCCCCTTACTTAATATGCTTTTTTAAAACATTGAATTAATAAACTGGCGCGCTGTCACAGCGGGCATTTTTCTTTTATCACTCGTCCGAATTAGAGCCTCCGTCCGGGTCCGGCGTCGGGTCGGTCGAACCACCGCCGCCCTGCGACGGGTCAGTCGTTGTTCCGGGGTCAGTCGTTGTTCCGGGGTCGGTCGTCGTGCCCGGGTCTTCCTCCTCGGCCTCCTGGTCGCTCGCCTTCGCCCACACCAGCTGGGCGCCCTTCACGGCAGCCTCCACGTCGCTGCCGGCGCGGAAGTACAGCGACGGCTTCACGTCGGCCAGCCGCATGTCCTCCTCCTTCTCGTACCACCCGCTCGAGCAGCTCGGGTAAATCTTGCCCAGCGGCCCCAGGTCCACGATGTAGCCCTGCTTCAGCATCTCCGTCACCGAGTCCAGGCACAGCTCGAACGCCATCCGCAGCTCAGCCTTGTGCATCGTCGTGTTGCGGCCCGCGTCCTTCACGATGTCGTCAAACTCCGCCGTGCCGTTGGTTTGTACTCGGGCCGTCAGCCCCTTCTTCTTAGTCACAGGATGGGTGTTAGCCACCTTCGACACCTTCAATTTCAATTGTGCCATGATAGAATAAATTTTTAGTTTGGTTAATAATTATTGTTACCCGCTGCGCATCAGTCTTCCGACTCACCGCGGTCAGTCTCCAACAAGTTGCGCAACTTTCTCTCAACTCACCGGCAACTTTCTCGCCGTTCACGCGCAATTTCCGGCCAACTCACGCGCAACTTTTGCCCAACCCACGCGCAACCCTTCAGAAAGCCACCCGAAACACTCAAAAAAACCGCCCCGCACCTGAAGCCTCGTGCGCAACCAGTGCGGGGCGAGAGAGGTTTGGTATTACGGCTGCACCTGGCGAACGAGACGGACACTGAACCCGTAGTTCCGAGAGTAGTGGTTCGCGAGATACAGATAGCCTGGATAGAAGTTCACGAAGTACGCGACGTCCGTGCCACCAGGCGTAGCAGACCAGTAGCAGCCGCCCTGGCCCGGAGCGACCGGCGACGAGCCACTCCGGTAGCCTGCAGCCGGCAGGAAAACACAGCCCGCGGACTGCATCGTGACCCAGTTGGAGGCATCTACAGTGAAAGTAGTGTAATCATTGGTACCCGTATTATAAGCGGCATTACTGACGGTGACGGTTACGCCGGCAGGATGTGCGTAGTTGTCGGGGAAAAGGATGACACCTGGCACTTCGGCGACTGTTGCCTTCGTGTATCTGGCTGCGCCGCTATTCGTTCCTGTAGGCATGTTGGTGGTGGCGGTTGTGCGCGTGTCGAACAGATATGTCCACTCGTCACTGGACAGTGTGAACCAGCCTGTGCCGAGAGCTGTCTGCAGGTCGCTGTTGTTGCCCCAGTCGGCGAAGTCGCCGGAATAAGTACTGTCGTCTGTAGAAGTATTCATACCGTATGTGGTGGCAGATGTGCTCCAGCCGAACTTGTCCCAGTTTGTTCCGTCGTGGGTTGTGTAATAGTCATACTGGTTGTCGAAGAAACTCCAAGTAGTGCCGTTATATTTCAGGTTGCCCTTCGAGAAAACAACCTTTTCGCCACTGCTTATGGAGAACAGACCGGGGATGGCACTGGGCACCTCGGTCATCTTCACCGTGACGCGATAGAACTTGCCGTTCTCGAAAGTAGCACTTGTCTTGCCAAAGTCGTAGTACGTATCACCGACCTTGGCAGTCAGAGTCACCTGCTTGGCACTGATGGCAGGCACGGCAACATAGAGCACACTGGCTGCGGAGGCCGGAGTGACCGTATAGGTATTGCCGTCAGCTGTAACGAAGAGCTTCGTTGCGCCGAGCGTTGCCGAAGCATCAGAATTCTTCAGCGTAAACTTCACCACGGCCTGCTGGTGCTGGAACGTGGCGGCGTCGGTAGTCACGTTGTCGCCATCGACCGTAGCCGTCACCGTGGCCGTAGCATAGTCGCACACCTTGTCGATACTGGTAGCAAAACCCGTCAGCGTGCCGTCCTGAGTCGAATAGTTGGGGCTCAGATACTTCAGCGTCAGAGTCTCGTTGTTGCTTGGTTTAGTCGTCAGCGTACCACTCAACGTCGTGCTGATGCCGGCGGTCGCAGCAGTCAATTCACCATATTTAGTAGTCGTACCGTCTACCGACCATACCTCTACCACGTCGTCCTTGCTCCATGTGGAAGTCAGCGTAGTACCTCCGTCAGCCAGCGCACGGGTCATGGCGTCACCGTCCTTCGTGGCCTGCACCGTCATGGTGTACGTCTTGCCAGCCGGAGCCTTCAGGCTGTCCATCTCGTTGTCGCTCGAACACGACGTAACGGCAGCACCCGCCATCAGCAGGGCCACTAAAGTCTTCATGTTTGTCATCATCTTTTTCATTGTCCGTTCCTCCTTACTTTTACCATTCTTCTTCACCACCATTGCCGTAGTCACTTACTCCGGCTTGGACGCTGCCAGTATTGCTGCCGGCCAGCAACTGGTTCGTCACATGCAGTTCAACCACCTCAGAAGTAGGCTGAACATACGTTCGTCTTGTCTTTCTCATACTCGTTTCCTTTCCGTTAATTATAAAAAAATTGATTGCTTGTTTGTATAACTTTGCGCAACCGGTGCGGGGCGAAAGGGGTATAAAAATTCTACTCGACCGGGCGAACCAGGCGGACACTGTGCCCGAGGTAGCGATAGAGGTAGCTCGCGGGATTCACATAGCCCGAACGGAAGTCCACGCAGTAGGCGGAGTTCGCATTGTAGACAGTACTCGACCAGTAGCAGCCGTACAAGCCGTTATTGCCCGCCGAAGAGTTACCGTGGCCCACCGAAGTGCCATTGCGGTAGCCGGCAGCCGGCAGGAACACACACCCTTGAGACTCCAAGGTTGACCATCTGGTCGAATTGATGTTGTTTGTCGTGTAATTGGCTATGGTCACGGTAAGAGAGACACCACTGGCTGTCCAACCGTCGGGCATGATAATCAGACCTGCTATTTCGTTTACGGTGGCTAATGTGCGGAGAGTATTGGCATTGGCACGGCCGGTGAACAGGTGATTCCACTCGAACCTGCTCAGTGTGCGCCAGCCTGAGCCGATGCTTGAGGCAGCAGCTGTGCCCCAGTCAGTGAAAGAGCTGTAATTGTTATTATTAGTACTTGTCTGATTCGGATTGTTGCCCGTTCCCCAGCCGAAGAGGTCGCGGTGGTTGTCGGACTGAGAATTGCCAAAGCAACTCCACTGGCTGTCGGCAAACTTCCATGTGTTCGCAGCAGACAGTTGTAGGTTACCCTTCGAGAAGTTAACCTTCTTCGTGGCGCTGACGCTGAACATACCGGGGATGGCACCGGGCACCTCGGTCATCTTCAGTCCCGTCTTATATATGTTATTGGCGGCATAGGTCTTCGATGCCAAAGATTTCGTGTAAGTCTTTGTACCATTCGTTGCCATGATGCTGATTGTGGCACTGGACGTAGGACGGATGGCTATATAGACGGGACCATCGGCTGCCGTGCGCGTGACGCCGTAGGTGTTTGGGCCGTCACTCACCGTCAACCGGGTAATGGTGTTGGTCAGGTCGCTAGGCGTAGCGGCATTGTCCTTGATGGTGTAGGCCAGGATGGCCAGTTGGTTCGCCAGCGTGGACGAGGCAGGCAGCGTGGCCCCAGCGGTCAGCGAGCCGTCAAACACGGCCAGGTCGTACTTGCTGGCAAGCGTGGTCAGCGTGCCGTCCTGTGAGGCAAGTGCCGCGTAGTTGATGGTTGCGTCGGCATTAACCGCAGTGTTGGTCGCTACTGTCGCGGCAGCCATTGAGGCAGGGTAGATATAGCGCACGTCACCGCTGGCCTTCGGGGCTTCCAGCGTCACGGTGAACGTGGCATTCTTGCCTTCGTTGGTAATGTCACCTTCTGTCAGTGCCACGCTCTCCGCCTTCACGGTCTCGTTGTTACTGTTCTTGTATATCACGGCAATCTTGTCGCCCTCGCCAAACGTCTTCACGCCCTTGTTGCCGTCGATTGTCAGCGCACGGGTGCCGTCGCCACCGAGGCTGACCGTCGTGGTCAGCGTCACTACATTGTTCTTGACGGCAGGCTCCTGCGCCTTGCCTGTCAGGCTGTCGTCACTGGAGCAGCCCGTCATTACGGCTCCCACCAGTGCGAGGGCAGCCATGCTCAGAAATTTCTTCATTGTCTTCATTGCTTCGTTCGTTTTAGTGGGTTTGTTATACATCTCCTTCATTATTCACATCGTAGTCCTCCAGTCCGGTGCTCCCGGCCAGCAACTGGTTCGTCACATGCAGTTCAACCACCTCAGAAGTAGGCTGAACATACGTTCGTCTTGTCTTTCTCATAAATGTCAAATTTGTAGATGTAAATGATTAATGACTGTAGAATTGGCCGCAAAAGTACGAACTTTTGCGCTAACAAAAAAAAAAAAAACGGAAAAATTGTTAAAAGCGTTAGGAAAGTTTCACTTTTAACATAAAAGCCCCCCGCCCGCCACAAAAAAACCTCCGCCGCGACGCCCGCTCAAAGCGGAGCCTCCCGGCGGAATATTATTTCTTCATGAAGGAATGTACGGGATGACCTATTGAGCACCTCGTCATACTTGCTTAGGATGTCTTAGTCATACCGTAGCCTTGCGCGTTGCCCTTGCCTGAAGGATTTCGTCGTTGATGTCGTCGAGCGTCATGGTGTCGTTACCGTTCTGTTCGCTCTGCCTACGCATGGCCTCTATTGCCTGACGGGCTTTCTGGCGCGTCTGTCGTACCAGATCATCGTTCAAAGAAATGTTGTACATGCACATAATCCTATCCTTTTTACGTTTTCTGCCTGCAAAGATACAAAAATCCCGCGAGACTCACGACAAGTCTTGCGGAAAAGTTTTACACCTTATTATATATATATTACCGAAAACTTTTCGTACCTTTGCAGGCGATATGAGTTTTACCACGACGATATTGCAATGGTTCCGAGAGAACGGACGTGTCTTGCCCTGGCGCGAGACGCGTGACCCGTATGCGATATGGTTGTCGGAAATCATCTTGCAGCAAACACGTATCGACCAGGGACGTCCCTATTGGGAGCGATTCATGCAGCGGTGGCATACGGTCGAGGAACTGGCCGCGGCTACGGAGGACGAGGTGCTGCGCGAGTGGCAGGGACTGGGCTACTACAGCCGGGCCCGCAACCTGCACGCAGCGGCCCGTCAGGTCGTGGCGTTGGGCGGGTTCCCCGAGACCCTGGAGGGCATCAAGGGCCTGAAGGGGGTCGGCGACTATACGGCAGCAGCCATTGCGAGCTTTGCCTTCGGACTGCCCGCGGCGGTCGTCGACGGCAATGTCTATCGCGTGCTGGCCCGTCACTTCGGCATCGACACCCCCATCAACACCACTGAGGGCAAGAAGGAGTTTGCCGCGCTGGCCCAGTCGCTGCTCCCTCCGCGCTCCTCGTCCGACTACAATCAGGCCATGATGGACTTCGGGGCCGTCCAGTGTACGCCCTCCGGCCCGTTGTGCCCCTCGTGCCCCTTACAGGAGACCTGTATAGCCCTGCGTGAGGGTAGGGTGGACGAGCTGCCGGTGAAGCGGAAGACGCTGAAGGTCAGGGAGCGTCGCCTGACCTATGTATATATAAGGTTTAGGGGCGAGACGGCCATCCGTCGCCGGCCTGCCGGAGACATCTGGCAGGGGCTGTACGAGCCCTGGCTGACTGACGACGTTCCGTCTGGGGCGCTGCTGCTGCGCCGTAACGTCAAGCACGTGCTGACGCACCGCGTGCTCTATGCAGACTTCTACTTGTGGGAACCTGCCGAGCGACCGGTGTTGCCGGACGATTATATATGGATACAGGAGTCGGATATCGACCAATACGCCGTTCCGCGATTGATAGAGATACTATTAAAAGAACTAGACATTTTATATGGAAAAGATTAACATCGCCATCTTCGTGTCGGGCAGCGGCACGAACTGTGAGAACCTCATCAAGTATTTTGCCGACAGCCAGCAGGTCCGCTGTGCCTTGGTGGTCAGCAACAAGCCTGATGCCTATGCCTTGGTTCGTGCCCGGAACCTCGGTGTCGAGACGGCTGTGGCTACGAAACCCCAGCTGAACGATGCCGGCTTCATGATGCCGCTGCTGCGCGATCGTGCCATCGACTTTATTGTGCTGGCAGGATTCCTGCCACTGGTGCCCGACTTCCTGATTGATGCCTATCCACGTC
The DNA here is from genome assembly GCA_002363695.1 of Prevotella sp. UBA3208. The sequence goes on along the minus strand of DEWO01000143.1, from coordinate 3,717 downwards.
GCATCGTCAACATCCATCCGGCCCTGTTGCCCAAGTACGGCGGCAAGGGCATGTGGGGCCACCATGTCCACGAGGCCGTCAAGGCGGCTGGCGAGACGGAGACGGGCATGACCGTCCACTGGGTGACGCCCGTCTGTGATGCGGGCGAAATCATCGCCCAGTACCGCTGTGCCTTGAGTCCGGAGGACACCGCTGACGACATTGCCGAGAAGGAGCACCAGCTGGAGATGCAGTATTTCCCGCAGGTGGTCGAACGGGTATTAATGCAGACCTTCTCATGAGGTGCTTGCTGTTGACGGTCTGTCTGCTGCTGCCCGCCCTGTCTGGCTGGGCACAGCAGGACAGCATTCGCCAGGGCGAGGTGCTGCAGGAGGTGACCGTCACCTCCCGGTCGGCCCAGAAGCGCATCGATGAAGTCCAAATCGGCGTGGAGCGTGTCGACATAGCCACGCTGTCGAAGATACCAGCCTTGTTTGGCGAGAAGGATATCCTGAAGAGCATCCAGCTGTTGCCGGGTGTGAAGAGCGAGGGCGATGGCTCAGGCGGCTATCAGGTGCGTGGCGGAACGTCGGCACAGAATATCATTCTGCTCGACGGGGGGACCGTCTACAATGCTGGCCACCTGATGGGACTCTTCTCCTCGTTCAACGACGATGCCTTGAACAATGCCTCTCTCTATAAGGGACTCATACCTGCCCAGCTGGGTGGTGCCACCTCGTCGGTATTCGACATCAGCACCCGCATGGGCGACATGCAGGACTACCACTTCAGCGGAACCGTCGGGCTGCTCTCAGCCAAGCTGTGTGCCGAGGGACCTGTGCAGCGAGGACGGTCGTCGTTCCTGGTCGCGGCACGCCGTTCCTATCTTGATATATTCATGAAAGCCATCAAGAAGTACAAGGACAACACACTCAACTTCTATGATGCCAACGTGCGTCTCAACTTCCGGCTGTCAGAGAAGGACATGCTGGCCTTGACGTTCTTCAGGTCGCGTGACAACATGGGCGTTGCCGACCTGATGGACCTCACGTGGGACAACACCACCGCCACTGCCGACTGGCTGCACACATTCAGTCCCAAGCTCTTTGCCAACACCCGGTTCATCTACAGCAACTTTGGCAACCATACGGGCTTCGACCTCCAGCAGATGCACTACATGATGAACAGCTACATACGCCATCTGACCCTGCACGAGGGCATGTCATGGATGCCGACCGACCGACACAAGGTCAACTTCGGACTGGAGACCACCTATCTGCAACTGCAATCGGCCGACTGGGAGATATACGCCCTGAAACAGCGGGAGAGGCGCAGCGCATGGATGAGCAGCCTCTGGGTGAACGACGAATGGAGCCTGGGCAGTGCCGTCCAGCTGTCGGCCGGCGTGCGCCTGCAGCTGTTCTCTGCCCTGGGCGGTTCTCCTTATTATCAACTCAATGAGCAGGGCGACATCGTCAGTCAGGAAACGCCGCCCAGCGGCAGACTCTATAAGACCTATGCACAGTTGGAGCCGCGTGTCAGCATGAAGTGGACGCTCAACGGCCACCATACGCTGAAACTGGGCTACAGCCATACCACGCAGCACGTCCAGGCTATACGCACCAGCACCATGTCGCTGCCCTTCGACCGCTACACCATGTCGAGCAATCTCATTCGTCCGCAGGTGGCCGACCAGGTGGCTGTCGGTTGGATGGGCATCACCGACCATGGACACTACGACTTCTCCGCCGAGGCTTACTATAAGGCCATCAGCCACGTCAGCGACTATCGTGACGGCAAGACCTTCAACTCGGAAATCGAGATGGAGCGCCTGTTGCTGGAGGGCAAGGGCAGGGCCTACGGACTGGAACTCTGTGCCAGGAAGAATACGGGGCGGCTGACGGGATGGGTGGCGTACACTCTGTCGTGGTCGGAGAACAAGATTCCCGGCATCAACGGCGGACAGTGGTACACGGCTGCAAATGACCGCCGCCACGACATGGTTGTTGTGGGCATGTACACCTTGTCGCCGGCCTGGGAACTGGCTGCCACATGGCGCTACAACACCGGACAGGCACTGACGGCTCCCAGTGCCAAGTACGAGGTGGACGGCAAGACGTTCTTCTACTTTGCTGAGCGCAATGGCTACCGTGCGCCGGCCTACCACCGGCTGGACCTCAGTGCCACTTATACCCGACACCTCAAGCGCACGACCCATGTCTGGGCGTTCGGCATCTACAATGCCTATAGCCGATACAATCCCTTTGTCGTTACGTTTGAGGAGGACAAGCGGTCTGCAACGGGCAGTAAGGCCAGCAAGACGGCGCTCTTCGGCCTCGTTCCTTCTGTATCGTTCACCGTCAAATTCTGAGCAAGATGAGAAAACTACTATATCTGTTGACGGCCGTCGCCACACTGACAGCCTGTAAGAAAGAGATAGACTTCGACTATCATGAGGTGGCCCCCATCGTTACCATTGAGGGCCGCGTGACCAACGAGGGCATGGAGGTCCGCATCACCCAGAGTCACAACGTCAACGACTCGGTGAAGTCACCCGGGATGAAGGGGGCGTATGTTGTCATCACGGACGGCGAAGAGACGTTCACGCTGCCTTACGATGTGCAGAGCGGCTATTATAAGTTGGGACAGGCTGGTACGGCCGGGCATACCTATCGGCTCCTGGTCGAGCTGAACGGCAACCGCTATGAGGCTTCGTCCACCATGCCGCCGCCCGTCACGCTGACCTCGACCGAGTTCCTGTGGGCGAAAATCATGGACCAGCGGCTGCTGATGTATGAGCTTTGGGGCGACTTTACACCAATGGCTGAGCGTAACTACTTCTGGTATCGCATGGTGCGCAATGGCGAGCTGTACCGATGGGGCACCTTCGACGACCGTGGACGACCGGCAGGGCGCATCTTCAGCGACATCACGTGTATGACAGAGAAGATGATGGAGGAAAACAAGGAGGAGGACCGTGAAAAGATTCTCTATGACGGCGACCGGATAGCGTTTGACTTGCTGACCATAGACCGTGGTGCCTACGACTATCTGCACGCCCTGAAGTCTGGTCAGGGGACGGGTGCCAATCCTGTCTCAAACATCAGCGGCGGCTGTCTGGGCTTCTTCACTGCTGCCAGCGTCACCCACGTTCCTCCCGTCGTCCTCCACCTGAAGGATGTCCGTGAGGCAATCAGGGCGACAGGCTATTAGGTGCCAAGATAAAAAGAAAAGAGGGCTTTGATGAAGCCCTCTTTTCTTCTATGGTGTTTGTTCTGCCCCCCTAACTTAGGGAGCAAAGGCATTATGCTTCGGCAGAGTCGGCAGCGCGGTAGTTGGCGAGGTCTTCTGCCTTGAACACGTCGATATAGGCTGCGTGGCCCATGATGTCCTCGGTAGCCATACGGACATAGACGTTGGCACTCTTCTCGAAGAGCTCGGGTGCCTTCGTGGCGTCGCGGAGGATGAGGATAGACATCACCAGCTCGGCTGTCATGTTGTACAGGCGACGGGCCAGGAAGTCGTGAGCCTCCTGATTGTCGAGGGCCTTCACTTTGTTGAGCGCATCCTCGTAAATCTTGATGAGGGCCAGCAGACGGTTGCCCATGGGCTTCAGGGTGTCGAGACACTCCATGCCGTTAGCCATATCCTTGATGACGTTTAGCATGGTGCCGTTGGTGATGTAGCGGATGGCTGCAACTACCTGCAACTGCGTCGTACCCTCGTAGATAGAGAAGA